>CAIQJD010000548.1 GCA_903872005.1 uncultured bacterium
CGGCTTCATCGTCGGCTTCGACAGCGACAAGCCGTCCATCTTCGAGCGTCAGATCGAATTCATCCAGAATAGCGGCATCGTCACCGCAATGGTGGGCCTGTTGCAGGCGCCCTGCGGCACCCGGCTCTACAAACGGATGAGCGAGGAAGGTCGCCTTGTCGGCGAAACCACCGGCAACAATACCGACACGTCCATGAACTTCATCCCGAAGATGGACAAAGAAGCCCTCGTCCAGGGCTACAAGCGCATCCTTGCCAGCATCTATGCGCCCGACGCCTACTATGCGCGCGTCCGCACCTTCCTGACAAACTATGTGCCGTCCGGCGTCGTTAAGTCGCGTATCCGTTTGCCAGAAATCAGCGCCTTCTTCCGCTCCATCTATCTGCTTGGCCTGAAGGGCGAGGAACGGGTGCAGTACTGGAAGCTCTTCTTCTGGGCGCTCTTCCGCCGGCCCAAACTCTTCCCGTTGGCGATCACCTTCTCGATCTACGGCTTCCACTTCCGCCGCGTCTGCAGCGCATACATTCAGTAGCAGATGCGCGGTGAGCGAGAGATGCCCGCCATCTCTCGCTCACCTGTCTCCCCACTCTTAAGCCGTCCGGCCCAACCTCAGTTAACACAATAAAAGGCAACTTTCCTCCACCGCCGAACGGCAGCCGCCCATAATGGCAAAGCGCCCGTCCGTCCGGCGCAGCCCTAACTCCCCCATCATTACTACTAGATACAGGCCTTTCTCCCATCAACCTACTACCTACGGCCGAGCGCGTTTCTTTCGACCAGGCCACCGCGCCGACCTTAAGCGCCGCTTCCCCACCTTATGGGTAATCTATTTATGTCAACTTTACCAGTTATTATGTTTAGAAGCCGGTGGCGCCGGCGCTTAACCTGATCGCCCTCAATCCTCTGCCGCCGCCGCCAAATGGAACACCCAGATACGCGGGAAATGGTACTCCGCGATGGTCGGATAGCCGGCCGTAACCAGCGCCGGGACGCCCTGCGGGATGAACTCCTGCACGGAACTGCTCTCTCTCCACAGCGCCTTGAAGATATTCAGCTCTTCCGGATACCTTCGCATCCGACCATGCAGAGTCGTCCAGATGCCATTGCTGGCAATCGCGTAGTCGAACCCCTCTTGCCGATACCAGCCAATCGGATGATCCCACAGACGCACCACGTTGGTCAACTGATAGCGACTGATCGGGAGTGGCATCGCGTAGTGTTCGATGGCGATCTTAGCGCGCGGGGCAACATTCTCGACCACCCAGGCGCCGGCCTCTTGCCGCACCGCCGAACGCGCGGTGGCCCCATCGAACAGCACGCCGGCAGCCAGCGGGACCGCAATCAGCGCGGCCGTCAATCCGCCGGCCCACACGCCGGCCCGTCCTCCAACCAAACCGGCCAGCCAGCCGGCCGCTTCGTCCAGAAAGAGAGCCGCCAACACGCTCAGGATCGGGATCACCGGCAGAACGTAGCGCTCGAAGTGCAGGCTGCTGCGCGCCAGCCCGAACAGATACGCCGCCGCGAAGATCCACAGGACCAGCCGGGCGCGCCTGGGGCGCGCGACCGCATAGATGAGGCCGGCGCCATAGAACACGGCCAGCGGCGCATCGGCGCTGGTCAGAAATGCCGTCAAATACCAGCGCAGGCTGCCGCCGCTATACCCGGCATGATACACGTGGTTGGCGTAGTTCAGCTCGAAGCCGATGCCATTGAGAAATGTGCGTAGATCGAGCAATGCGAAGGGCGTCGTGAGCAAAAAGGCCCCGGCTGCCGCCGCCAGGCTCGCCGCCAATCGTTCCCATGCCTTCGGCCGGCCCGACAAGAGATGCGCGACCAGAACCATGATGAGACACAGTCCGGCATTGTACTTCACGCCGGCCGCAATGCCCGCCATCGCCCCGGCCAACAGATGCCAACGCCAGCGCCTCTCGGTGACCATCAATACCGCAAATAAGCCACACAGCGTTGTCCAGAAGCCGGTCGCGAGATCCGCGGTGCCATAATGGGAATTCACGACGCTCAGATACGAGCAAGCCACGAACGCCGCCGCGATCATGCCGGCGCGGCGGCTGCCGGCGCTACGCCCCAACAAGAAAGCCACCAGAACGATGGCCGCGCCGAACAGCGCACTGGTCGCGCGCGCCGCCAAATAGAAGTCCGGCGTACTCTGCTCCGGGAAAATGATGAAGAAGCCGCGCGTCGCGCCCAACAGGAAATGCACCACGAAAGAAAAGCTCAAAGTGTAGATGTAGCCGCTGGGATAGTGGAACCAGCCCGGATTCAAGTTGCCCGTGCGTAAGATATTGAACGCCCGCTCCACCACCTCCGGCTCGTCCGGGTGATACACATAGCCCGGCAAGCCAAAACTGATGCCCCACAGGCGCAGCGCCAATGCGCCGGCCAGGATCAGCCCCAACAGCGCCGCCGTCCGAGCCTTGTCCCAATCCAACGCCATCACATACCGTGAAATCTGTCCCATCGCTTCGTCCTTCCCATGTCTGCCAATCACGCGCCGCGACGGTGCCATTATAGGGACATCGCGGGGAATTGACAAAGAAACATGTGTATGCTACGATTGCGCCGGCTTTGAGCGATACCCTCTCGACGTTTGACCCGCGCCCCTCCTCCGGGGCTGCCCCGCCACAGGAGATGACGTATGCCGTACATCAGCAATTTGACTGGAAAGCCCGTCTCTGACCTGGATGGGAAACGGCTTGGCAACCTGATAGACCTGATCGCGGCCGCGACCGGGAATATGCCACACCCCAGGATCGTGGCAATTGTCGTGCGCCAGCGTTCTACGACCATCCTGTTGCCCATCACCTGCGTCGCCGCGCTCTTCGCGCCGGCCGTTCCACTCAACCGTAGCGAGTCACAACTGCCGGCCTACATCGCCAGAGACCAGGACATCTTTCTGAGCCGTGACGTGCTGGACAAACAGATCATTGACACCAACGGCGTACGCGTCGTGCGCGTCAATGACATTGAAGTCGGCCGCGCCAATGGCGATGTCTACGTCATGAACGTGGACATCGGCGGCATCGGCCTGATGCGCCGGCTGGGGATGGCGCGCTTCGTCGAAGCCATCGCCGGCGTCTTCGGCAAGCAGCTGCGCTCCAACACCATCGCCTGGGATGATGTCGAGCTATTGCCCGGCGCCCAATCCATGCGGCTCAAAGTCGCCAGTGAGAAGGTCACCGAGCTTCACTCGGCCGATCTGGCCGAGATCATCTCCGACCTGAACCGCGTCGATGGCAGCAAGCTCCTGGATAGCCTGGACATCCCGACCCTGGCCGATACCCTGGAGGCCGTCGAGCCAGATTTCCAGGCCAGCCTCGTCAAGACCATGCCCGACGACAGAGTCGCCGATGTCCTCGACGAGATGGCCCCTGACGAAGCCGCCGACCTCCTGGCCGAACTCCCCGAAGAACGCAGCCAGGAGCTGCTCACACTGATGGAGCCGGAAGAAGCCCAGGACGTGCGGAAACTTCTCGCGTACCCCGACAACTGCGCCGGCGGCATCATGACCACCGAATTCATCTCCATTCGTCCAGACCTGAGCGCCGAGCAAGCGCTCAACGTCCTACGAGAGACGGCCCACGAAGCCGAAACCATCTTCTACGTCTATGTCACGGACGATCAGGAGCACCTCGTCGGCGTCCTCTCGCTGCGCGACCTGGTTCTCGCCCGGCCCAGCGCGCCCATCCAGGAATTCATGCACAAGCGCATGGTCAGCGTCAATGTCACAACCAATCAGGACGACTGCGCCCAGGTCATTGCCAAATACAACTTGCTGGCCGTGCCCGTCGTAGATGACGACAATCGCCTGCATGGCATCGTCACCGCCGATGA
>CAIQJD010000549.1 GCA_903872005.1 uncultured bacterium
CCGAGCCATTGCCCATGCGCTGCCAGCTCCAACCGAAAGCCATGCCATCCCCGAGCGCGGTCTGCGCCAGCAGGCCCTCCTGCCGATCCAGCAACGCGCCGCGCTCCAAATCGTAAGCCCGCACCGTATGGCCGATCCACGGCGTGCAGACGTAGGTCTCAAAGTTCACGTAGAGCAGCCGGCGGCCGGCGTCGAGGCGCGCCGCCGTAATGGGCAGACGCGGGTCATCCAGGACGCGACAGCGGTCTTCCTGCTGCACATCGAAGGGAATCGTGCGCTCAATGCGGCCGGCGGCCGCATGGATGACCAGCACATCCGGCCCACGCAGGACATAGACTCGCCCCGGCGTCGCCGCGTCGGCTACCGGCGCAGCCGGCGTCGAGACGAAACGCGCCAGCGGCGGCAAGGAGATCGTCCGCAGCATCGCGCCGCTGGCAACATCCACCACTGCCAGACCGGCGTCGCCCCGATCCACGTACAGCCAGCCTTGCGCCGCGTCGAAGGCGAAGGGGCCAGCCGTGTCGACCAGGGCCAACACGCGACCATCGCGAGCCGACAGCGCCGCGATGGCCGGGCGCTTTGCCACGCCCACTTCGACCGGCGCGAAAAGCCGGCTGCCGGCCCCATCCACGATCAACGGCGTCAGGATGGCAATCGGCTCCGCCGGCCGGGCCGGGGACGGAGTGGGGCGCGGCGCGGCCGCGCTGGCCGTAACGGTGGGCAACGGCGTCGCCGAAGGGGACGGGAGCGCCGGCCGCGTGGCGCTGGAAGTCGCCGGGCGAGTCGCCGTGGAATACACTAGAGGCGCGAGCGTCATGCTGGGCGTCGCCGGCAACGGAGAGGCGCTGGGCGTGGCCGTCGCCGGCATGCCGGTAGGCGTCGTCGAAGGAGCCGGCTGCGCGGTCGCCGTAGGAGCCGGCGCCGGCTGCCGGCATGCGCCGAGCAGAACAGCCAGCATGATCAGACCCACCAAGAAGATGGCAAACGGACGTCGCATGGCCCCTCCCGTATCCCCCTCGCGTTCCCCTGCGCCATTCACTTCCAGAACATCCCTGGTCGGATCAGAAGTTCCACAGCCCCATTTCATCATCCGCCGGCATTATAGCCCGCGTCGCGCCGACGGTCAAGGAAACGGCAAAGGCGCCGGCGCGCCGATTGACAGCCGGGAGACTGTGTGCTATAATCGCTTCGGAAACGTTACCGGTAACGATTTCATGCGACGACCAGGAGCTTGCCATGCGTCTCACGATCCGAGATGTGGCCCGCCAGGCCGGCGTCTCCGTGACCACCGCCTCGCGCGTGCTCAACAATCGCGAAGATGTCAGCGCCGAGACACGCCAGCGCGTACTGGCCGTTTCTCAACGGCTCCAATACGTCCCCAGCGCCATGGCGCGCGGCCTCGTCTCCGGCCGTGCCTGGATGCTGGGCGTCGTGGTCAATGATAGCGCCAGCCCGGTCTACGCCGAAATCGTGAAGGGCATCGAGACGACGACCAACGCGGCCGGCTACGGCCTGCTCCTCGGCAATTCCGCGGACTCGCAAGAGCAAGCCCTCAGCCGGCTCGCCATGCTGCACGCCAGCCACATTGAGGGCGTCCTGCTGGCCCCCGTGCAGACCGACCGGCGCGACGTCGAAGAGTTGACGCGCCTGGGCGTCCCCTTCGTGCTGCTGCTGCGCCATTTCGGCGACCTCGAACACGACTACGTGGTCGCCGACAACTTCGCCGGCGGCGAAATGGTCACGCGCCATTTGCTTGCCCTGGGCCACCGCCGCATCGGACACATCGCCGGCCCAGCTCACACATCCACCGCTCAGGGCCGTCTGGCCGGCTATTGCGAGGCGCTGGCCGCGGCCGACCTGCCCTACGACGAGTCCCTGGTCAGCGCCGGCCGCTTCACTGTCAGCAGCGGCTACGACGCCGCGCTGCGTCTCCTGGATCGTCGCGACCGGCCCAGCGCCGTCTTCGCCGCTTCAGATATGCAAGCCGTCGGCGTGATGAAAGCCGCCCGTCAGATTGGCTTACGCATCCCCGACGATCTGGCCCTGGCCGGCGGCGATGACGTGGAGCTGGCCGAATTCCTGGAAATCCCCCTGACCACCTTTCGCGTCCCCTATGAGCAGATCGGCATGCGCGCCGCCGACATTCTTATCGCGAGGTTAGAAGGAACATGCGCCACGACACAGCAGATCGTCTTTCCGCCGCAACTGATCGTGAGACGTTCATGCGGGAGCAACCCCTAGCCCAACCTCTGGATCCTATCAAGTTCGAAGTCATCCGCAATGCCCTGTTGGCCGCTACCGAAGAGATGGCCGCGGCCCTGCGCCGCAGCGCCTATTCCACCAATATCAAGACGCGCGCCGATTTCTCGTGCGCCTTCTTTGACCGGCAGCTCCATGTCGTGGCCCAGGCGTTCGCCCAACCCAACCACCTCGGCTCGCTGACTGAGCTGGTGCCCCGCGTCGTGCGTCACTACGGCGCGGAGAACATGGGGCCGGGCGACGCCATCCTGGTCAATGACCCGTACATGGGCGGCGTGCATCTCAACGACATCACGCTGATCTCGCCCATCTACTACCAGGGCGAGTTGTTCGGCTTCGTCGCCAGCCTGGCCCACCACGTGGATGTCGGCGGCGGCGCGCCGGCTTCGGTCGGCGCGTTCCGCGAGGTCTATCAGGAGGGCATCATCATCCCGCCGGTCAAGCTGGTGCAGGGCGGCAAGGTGAACAACGACATCTTCCGTCTCGTCATCGCCCAGATTCGCTCCAAGCGCGAGACCGCCGGCGACCTGCGCGCCCAGCTCGCCGCC
>CAIQJD010000550.1 GCA_903872005.1 uncultured bacterium
CGGCCAGACGCCGGCGACGCAGGGTACGGGTGGATACGGGTTGAAAGGAGTGTCTGAGATTGAAGGTCTCATCTGAGAAACAAGAAAACAGCGTCATCTTGCTCACCATCGAGGTGGATCCCGAGCAAGTCGAGCAGGCGCTGCAAAAGACGGCTCGCAAGATCTCGCAGAAGACGAATATCCCCGGCTTCCGGCGCGGCAAGGCCCCCTATCACATCGTCTTGCAGACCTTTGGCCGGCCGGCCGTCCTGGAAGAGGCCGTGGACGACCTGGGCCAAGAGGTTTTTGAGCAAGCCCTCAAAGAACTGAATATCGAGCCGTATGCCCAGGCCAAAGTGGTGGACATGCAACTGGAGCCGCTGGTGCTGAAGCTCCGGGTGCCGGTGGCCCCAACCGTGGAATTGGGCGACTATCGGCAGCTCCGCCTCGATGCTCCGCCGGTCGAAGTGACCGAAGAGCAAGTGGACGCCGGCATCGCCGCAATGCGCGAGCAGAACGCCACGTGGGCGCCGGCCGATCGCCCCGCCGAGTGGGGCGACCGCGTCACCCTCACGTACGTCCGCAACCAGGCCAAACCCACGGATCCCATGGACCTGGTGCTGAAAGAAGACACTCAGTACCCGATGCCGGGCTTCCATGCCCGATTGGTGGGCGCGACCGCCGGCGCGGAGCTGAAGTTTGACCTGACCTACCCGGCCGATTGGGCCGAAGAATCGTTGCGCGGCCAGATTCAGGGCTTCGTCGTGCAGGTGCAGGAAGTCAAGCAGAAGGAACTGCCGGAGATGGAAGAGTTGCCGGCGCTCATCGGAGACTACGAGGACCTGGATGGGTTGAAGGCCGGCACGCGCAAGGATTTGCTGCGGCAAGCCCAGCAACGCAGCGACGCTGCGCTCCTGCAGAAGGCAATTGATGCCCTCATTGAGCAGGCCAAGATCGAATATCCCCAAGAAGCCGAAGACGAAGAACTGGAACGGCTCTTGAGTCGGCAAGATACCCGCCTGAAGCAACAGGGCATGGACCTGGAAACCTACCTGAGCGTCCTCAAGGTCAGCCGGGACGAGTACAAGCAACAGCAGCAGCCGGCCGCTGCCAAGACCCTCAAGGCCAGCCTGATCCTGGGCGAACTGGCGAAGACGGAAGGTCTGCGCATCGAAAGGGATGACCTGGAGCGCGAACTGGATGGCCGCATCGAAAGCGCGCAACGCTACCTGGAGCCGGACGCCGCCAATGAGATGGAAGAGATGCTCCGCTCGACGGCCGGCCAACGTTACGTCGCCTCTGAACTGATAGCAGACCAGGCTTACGCACGCCTGCTGGCGATTGTCAAGGGCGAAGCGCCCGAATTGACGCCGCCGGCCGATGTCCCGGTAACTGCCGAGCCGGCTGATGTCCCGGCGGCTGCCGAGCCAGTCGAAGAGGCTGCGCCGGCGTCCGATGCGCCGACCGCCGAACCGCCCGAAGCGCCGGCGGCTTGAGGCGCCACCCCTAACCCATAGGCGATGGCAATGTCCCGCAAATGCAGTATTTTGCGGGACATTGTTCGCATCGGACATAGGCCGGCGCGCCGACTTGACAAGATGGGGCGGTTTCGTTTAGGATACGGACAATCCGCCGGTGAGAGGGAGTAATAGAAGGAAATGTCAGACCTACCGACATCGGTCATCCCGATGGTTATCGAAAGCTCCGGTCGCGGCGAGCGGATGTACGACATCTATTCGCTGTTGCTGAAAGAGCGCATCATATTCTTGGGCACGCCCATCAACGACCAGGTCGCCAACCTTATCGTCGCGCAGTTGCTCTAC
>CAIQJD010000551.1 GCA_903872005.1 uncultured bacterium
CGGCCGGCGCGGCTGGCGTCGGCCAAGCCGGCGGCTCCGCCTCGCGGCTGGCGGGCGTGGGCCAGGGCGGCGGCTCGTCGTCGTTGCTGGCTGGCGTCGGCCAGGCCGGCGGCTCTGACTCTTCAACGGCCGGCGCCTCTACTTGCATCAATTGCACCCGCTGCCGCTTGCTGATCGGCCGGAAAGCCGTCCGATAACCGACATAGATCGCCAGCGCATAGGAGAGCAGCATCAGGATCGTCAGGCCCGATGCGAGGAGTTCGGCCAACACCGTCGGCGTGCTGAACAATAGCGACGCAGTGCCAAAAAAGTCCAGCCCGGTCTCCTGCATGAAGTACAAGGCAATCGTCGCCAATACGCCGGCGAGAAGGCTCAGTAGCGTGAACACGGCCCCGAAGATGCCATAGACCTGGGAGATGCCGCGCCCGAAAAAGCGCACGCCTAGCCCCACGATAAAGCCGATGCTCATCGCGCCGGCCAGCTCCAATAGCCCGCTCAGCATCCCAGCCACCGACAGGGCATCGCTCAAGTAGGCTAATGCCACCAGCACGATCAGTGCCACAGCGAGCAAGATCAGGTCAACGAGCGTAAAGCCGCTCAGGCCGTCGGGTATCCGGTTAATGAAGTAGATGATCACCGAGATGAGCGCGCCGGCTGCAAAAAGGAGGAAGCCGAGCTGGAGACCTTCCACGGCGTTCAGGAGCGCCCAGATGGCCGCGCCCAGGACCGCGCCCAGGAGGCCGCCGAGGATACCCAGCGGCAGACTTTGCTGCCGTCTGCGTTTCTGCATGAAGGCTTCATATTTCACAGGATCAATGTGCTTGGCCTTAGAGAGGGCCGCTTGGGCCGGCGCTTTCTCCCACGGGGCGCTATTGGGGCTTTCCATAGATGCCTATTGTTCTCCCTTCACTCAATGGAGTGTCGGCGCTATTATACGCCCATTTCGTCGTTGAGGCAACGCAGCCGGCCCCGTTCGAAAAAAACGCTTGCGTAATCGCAGAACCTGTGCTATAATACTGGCACTGTATCGGCACCGTGTTGTACAATACCACCAGTGAAGAGGTAGTGGCATCTTGCACAACACACTCCCAATAAGTAGGGCGCATCAGTTCACTCGCATTCTGGCTCTCACCGCTGTCCTCGCTGCACTCCTGCTCAATGCCATGCCCGCGCATGGGGAACCGTCATTCATTGACGAAGGTGATCCCTTGACTTTCCCTACGCCGGCGGCGTCCCCCACCTCCACGCCTAACTATGATCCGCCACGCAACCCGTGGCCGGCCACTGCGACGCCCGCGCCCGCCATCGCAGCCACGCCGACCCCCGGCGACCTCCGCCCGGTGGTGGAACACACCGCGAAACCCGAAAACCTGGGTCTCCTGCTCTATATCGTCGTTTCAGGCGACACAGTTTCGGGCATCGCCGACACGTTTGGCTTGAAGCCGGACTCGATCATCTGGACCAATCCAGAGCTACAGAGCAATCCGGCATCCCTGAAAGTGGGACAGGAATTGTGGATTCCCCCACTGGATGGGGCAGTACATACCGTAGTATCCGGCGACACGCTCCTGGGCATCGCCGGCGACTACGGAGTCGAGATGGACGATATCACCGGCTGTTTCTACAACAGCATGGAAGACATCGCCCGTCTGCAAATTGGCGACCGGCTACTGATCCCCGGCGCCAGGCGTGGGCCATCGCCCTCTCTCGGCGGCGTCGTCAAGACGCAGATCCGCTATGCGGCGCGGCCCACATCCGACGCTCCCACCGGCACCGGCGCCCTCACCTGGCCGGTCGCCGGCCGCATCTCCCAGGGCTATCTGGCCGGCCATCGAGCCATTGACATTCAGGGCTGGACTGGCCTCAAGATCGCCGCAGCCGACACCGGCTTCGTCGTGGAATGCGGTTGGGATAATTCTGGCTACGGCAATGTGATCGTGATTGACCATGGAGGCGGCGTGCTCACTCGATACGCCCACCTCAATACGATGTCGGTACAGGCCGGCGATGCCGTCAAACAGGGCGACGTCATCGGCGAGATGGGTTCTACCGGGCGCTCGACCGGCCCGCACCTCCATTTCGAGGTCATCATCAACGGCTACCAGAAGAATCCTGTCGAGTATCTGCCTTAGCATGTAGGCTTGCCATGCAAGCGAAAGAGCGCCCTGGGTGTCCCCAGGGCGCTCTTTCATGGATCTGAAATGTTGTGATCCGCGAGCTTGCGCGGCCAGGTCAGGCGACCCCTTCTTCGGCATGCGACATCGCGATGACGCGCCATCCCAGGTCCGGCGTTCGCAAGAGCAGCTCATACACGCGGTCCGGCGCAGCCATCACCAGGATGTGCCGGCCCTCCCCCTCCACGTCCCAACTGCGCCCGACGGAAAGGACCGCATGTTGCCGGCCCAACATGGTGAAGCGCAGCGGGAGGATAGCGCCGTCGCTCTCGAAGCGCGCCTCGACGACAATCGGCATATCCAGCGGCAACATATCAGCGCACCTCTCGCAGCCGGCGCAAATAGCCCACGATCAACTGTAGCGCCGCCTCGCTGGACTGCCATTTGTTGGTCTGCCGATCTTCCGACCAGACGTAGCGCTCGCAGCGCTGCTCGTCCCGCGCCGAAAGCGCGATGTAGACCAAACCGACCGGCTTGTTGGGCAGGCCGCCGCCTGGCCCGGCGATGCCCGTCGCGGCGATAGCCACGTCGGCGCCCAAGAGCCGGCGCGCCCCGTCGGCCATCGCCAACGCCGTCTCGGCGCTGACCGCGCCATGATCGTACAGCGTGCCATGCGCGACGCCCAGGACACGTTCTTTCACATCGTAAGCGTAGGCCACCACGCCGCCCAGGAAATAGGCGGAGCTGCCGGCCACATTGGTGATCCGATGGGCGATCAGGCCGCCGGTGCACGATTCGGCCGTCGCCAAAGTCAGGCCGGCTTCTTTCAGTAGCCGGCCCACGCTGATTTCCAGCGGCTCCACCGTGACCGGTGAGGCCGCCACACCCTCGTTCTGCATCACGCTTCCTCTACGCTATGCGCCCGTTGGCAAGAAGAAGAAAGCCAGGGCTACAATGAAATAGACTACCAGGAGCTGTAAGCCTTCCAACCAGTTGGACTCGCCATCCAAAGCCACCAGGGTAGCGATCAGCGAGCCGGCGCCCAGCGCGATCAGCTCAAAACGGTTGAAGACCAGGGTCAACGGATTCCCCATCAACAGGCTGATGAAGACCAGCAGCGGAGCCACGAAGAGCGCCACCTGCAAACTCGACCCCAGAGAAATGGAGAGACTCAGCTCCATCTTGTTCTTCCAGGCCACCTGGATGCCCACCAGATGCTCGGCTACATTGCCCACCAAGGGAATGATGACGATGCCCAGGAAGAACTCAGTCACACCCAGGGTCTTGACGACCGGCTCCACAGCCCCGACCAGAATCTCGCTCAGCCAGGCGATCAGGCCGGTGACGACCAGCAGGAGGATGCCCGCCTTTGTCAGGCTCCAGTGGGGCTTCTCCGGCGTGGCGTCATGTTCGGCGATTTGGGTCTGTGGGCCGAACAGGGCGTAGGCAATAGAACAGACATAGAGCAGGATCATCACGCCGGCCGTTCCCAGGCTGAGATATTCCACCGCGGCGTGATTACTTACCTCAATGGTATGGCTAAAGAGGGAGGGGATGCCCAGGGCGATGATGGCAAGGATGGACATGGTCGCGTTCAGGCCGGCCTGGCCGCGATCAAAGCGCTGCATCCCATTTTTCAGGCCGCCCAGGAAGATGCTCCCGCCCATAATGAGCAGGAGATTGCCCAGGATCGAGCCGGTGATGGATGCCTTGACCAGCTCCAACAAGCCGGCGCGGATGGCGAAGATGGTGATGATGAGTTCGGCCGCATTGCCCATGGTGGCATTGAGCAGGCCGCCAACACGCGGGCCGGCGCGCAAGGCCAATTCTTCCGTCGCCTGGCCCATCAAGCCGGCCAGCGGCACCACGCCCAGCGCCGCCGCGGCGAAGACCAATATGGGACTCCAGCCGGCAAAGGAGGCGATGATCGCCAAAGGCACACAGACTAGCAGGATCATCAAGTACTTCATTGCAGGAAACGCTCCCAAAACAAAGGAAATCGCTCACCGGGCGGGATGATGCGCGGACGGGACGGCGGCCGATGTGGCCGATGCGGCCGGCGCGGCAGATCGTGGGGCACAATGACTCGCAGGGCGTTGGGGACAATGCTGATTTCCACCGGCGTCGTCCCGATAATGTCGCCGTCGGCGTGCACGGGCAAAGGCTTGCTGGTCTGCACCGTCAAGTGGCGAGCCTGCAACATCTTCACCTCCGGATCGCGTGTGTGGTTGCCCAACACCAGGCTCACCAGAAGGCGCGCTGCCTGCAGGCCGGAATACGCCTTGAAGATGCAGACATCCAGCCGGCCGTCGTTCATGCTCGCCATGGGCGCGAGGCGAATGATGTCAGCGTAGAGATGGATGTTGCTGGCGACCACCAGGAAGATGCGCTCGCTCATCTTCTTGCCGTCCACATGGATATAGGCCCTCACGCCGGCCAGGTTCAGCGTCTGGACGAGGACGGCGATGAAGAAAGCGATTTTGCCCAGCCGGCGCTTCTGCTGCGGCTGCGCCTCGACGCGCGCCGTCACCTGGGCATCGAAGCCGATGCCGACCCACATCAGGAAGCAGCGCCCATTCACCACGCCCACGTCCACGTTGCGCGGCTGCCCCTCGGCCAGAATGAAGGCAGCTTCCTGGATGGCCTGGGGCCGCAACGGCGTCCAGATGGGGAGGCGCGCCTCCTTGGCCCACACGTTGGTGGTGCCGGTCGGGATGACGCCGAGCATGGTCTTGCTGCCGGCCAGACCATTGACCACCTGGCCGATGGTGCCGTCGCCGCCGGCGGCGATGGCGACATCCAGCCCTATGTTGGCGGCTTCGCGGCCGTAGGTGGTAGCATCGCCAGCGCCTCTGGTGCGCCGCCAAAGCACTTCCCAGCCGCGCCCTTCCAGATATTGCACGGCCTTGCGCAGCTCAGGCTCCAGATCGCGCTGACCGGCGGCTGGATTGTATATCAGCATCGCTCTCATCAACGATCCATCCGGCCTTTGCGATGATTCTGAGGTCATTTCCGCACCAGAGGCAGCCAGCCAATGGGCGCCGCCGGCGGGCAATAGCTGACGCTCACATCATCAATGAAGAACGACGTGCGGTCGCTGTAGTCGCTGCCGGCCACAAAACAGAGTTCCAGCGTTTGGCCGCGAAATGCTTCCAACGACGCTTCCGTCCGTTGCCAGAGGTGTTGCAGCGCGCCGTCGTCCAGGCGCGCCAGGACGGTGTAGCCGGCCGAGCCGGCGGCGCGGGCGCGCAGCTCGAGCCAGTCTGCGGCGTGCCAGCGCTCATCCGTCTGCATTTGCCACCAGAATGAGACGCTCGGTTGGAGCGCCCGCGCCGGCAGCGTGCTGGTCTGGCACAGCACATCGTTGGCGTTCTCGTGTTGGATCAACCAGGCGGCCCACTGGCCCTCATGGGCCAAACGGTCGCTGATCAGGCCATAGCCCTGGGCGGTAGCAGCCTGCCAGGGCGAATCGGCCGGCCCCTGCTCGAAGTCGCCATCGGGGAGATAATTGACGCAGGGCGCGGTCGGCGTCGGGCTGGGCGTCCACGTCGGGGTGGGCGTGGGGTAGCTGATCGGCAGTGGCCGAGCCAAAGTCGCCAGAGTCGCCAGCGCGCCGCGCGTCGCGGCCAGGTAGTAGTCCATGTTGAAAAGGGCCAGCCGGTCGCAAGAACGGTGATAGCAATTGTTGAAATCTAAGGGCTGGTCTTCGATGCTGAGGATGGCGGGGAAGCCGTTTTCCCAAAAGGACAGGTGGTCGCTCGCGCCAATCGCCCGGCTCCCGTAGTACAGGCTGATGTCCAGCGGCAGGCGATACTGCTGGACGATGTCCCGGTAGGTATCCGCGATGGCTTGCGATAGCTGGCTTTGGGCGTGCACCTGCAGGATCGGCGCGCCGCTACGGTTGTAGGAGATCATGTCCAGGTTGATGACGCCCAGGATCTGTTCGCCCAAGAGGCGCGCTTGATTGGCGTAGGCGCGGCTGCCATAGAGGCCGGCCTCTTCGCCCGAAAATGTGATATAGCGGATGGTATACTGGAAATTGTACTCGCTCAGAATGGTCGCCGCCATCATGACCCCGGCCACGCCGCTGCCGTTATCGTCCGCGCCGGGCGCCGGGTTATTGCCGGTATCATTGGAGCGGTCATCCAGGTGCGCGCAAATGATGTAAACTTGCTCAGGGTGCGTCAGGCCGCGCTGCTCGGCGATGGTGTTGCGCCAGCCCTGCGTGCCGTAGGGCCAGTCGGTGACCGGCAAGCCAAGTCGCTCGTAGTGCTGGCGCAGGTAGGTCTCGGCCAGCCGGATGCCGGCGCTGCCGGTGAAGCGGGTGCTGATGACGGCCGGCGCGCCGTTGATCTGGACCGGCCGCTCGCCGGAGATGTCGCGGATGTAACCGGCCAGCGCGTCCGTCGTCGCCTGCTGCATGATCGTCCCGATAACATCATCGGGGCGGTTCGCCGCCCCCGCGAAGCCGGCGCGCGCCAGGACCGCGATGGCGCAGAGGATGATGACCAGGATCACGGCCCAGCGGCGTGGAAATGACATGGCTACTTCCAACAGAATAGTTACGTGAAATGATACAACAAAATGCCCGAATAGGCCAATCGCCAGCGCGCCACACAAAACTCCCCGCCGGCCGCGGCCGGCGGGGAGTCGTGCGCGCCCAGCAATCAGGCGCGTGCCGGTACCATCAGACTACTTCTTGGTGGTGTCCCAGATCCAGATGTCGCCAGGCTTGTAGAGCGCCATCCACCAGCCGAGGCTGGCGCCGTTGATCCAGTCCACGCCCTGCAGCCGCTTGCTCTTGCTGAGGATGAAGGACGGAGCGGCCGTCGTGAAGAACGGGATTTCCTGGTTCAGGATGCAGTCCATTTCCTGGAAGTACTTGGTGCGCTGAGCCGGATCAGTTTCCTTGGCGGTGAGGGCGAAGAGTTCGCTCACGCGCTTGTTCTCCCAGTTCCAGCAGTTCTTGGCCTTGACGGAATCGTACTGATCGGGGCAGCCCCATTTGCCGGCGTTGGTGCTGGAGTTCGGATCGGCGAAGGCGGCCATGCCGCCCGGATCGGCGCCGGGGCCCCACAGCAGCACCATGGTGTCCCAATCGCGGCCGCGCGGGCCACGCCCATCAATGTACTCGGTGATGATGGAGTTGTCAATGAGGTCCACGTTGGCCTTGAAGCCGAGCTTGCGGACCGCTTCCTGCATGATGGGCAGGTAATCGAGGCGGGGCTTGTTGCCGAGCCAGGACATGAAGTCCATGACCCAGTCGCCGCGCTTCTCTTTCGGCCA
>CAIQJD010000552.1 GCA_903872005.1 uncultured bacterium
CTGGAGTCGTAGCGATAGCCGGCGTCGGCCAAGACATCTACGGCCCAGGCGGTGCGCGCATCCAGCGAGAAGGTCGGGGCGCGGAAGCCGGCCGCCCGAAAGGCCGGCCCCAGAATATCGCGCAGCGCGGCCCCCCACTGCGCCAGATCGTCCGCCAGCAGCGCCGGCGTCAGCTCCCACAAGGGTCGGTGCGAGAAGGTGTGGCAGCCGATCTCATGGCCGGCCGCGACGATCTGCCGCGCCAGGTCGGGACAGCTCAGAGCCGCCTCGCCGACGATGAAGAAAGTCGCCCGCACGTTGTAACGGGCCAGCAAGGCCAGGATCGGCTGCGTGGCTCCGTGCGCCAGCGGGATGCACGCGCCGGCATCCACGCGCGAGCGCACCAGCTCCGGGTGAAACCAATCCTCGACGTCAATGGACAGGGCATGCAGCCGGCGCGCGGTGCGAATCATTTCCGCAACTCGATGACCGTGTTCCAGCAATAGCGGCGCAGGAAGGGCACGACGCGGAAGATCGCCTCATCGGCGCGTTGCAGGCGTTGGAACCATGTCCCATAGCGGCCGGCTTCGACCACGATCTTTTTCCAGTAGCGCACCTTGCTGGGGTGAGCGCGCTCAATGAAGAAGAACCACAGGAAGATGCTCAGGGTCAGGAACTGGAACTCTTTGTGCTCGACATGCGGGAAAGAGCGCCGCATGGCGTTGATCTTCTGATAGGTCAGGGGCGTCTCGAAGGGCGTGCGAACCACCTTCGCCAGGCCGCGATAGACCTCGATGATCGGGTTGTGGCCCAATGGCTCGGTGAAGACCGCCATGCCGCCGGCTTTCAGGACGCGCGCCGCCTGCGGGATCGAGCGCTCCAGGTCGGTGTGGTGCAGCACATCGCGGCCATAGACCAGGTCGAAGCTGGCGTCGGGAAAATCGAGCAGCTCGCCGGCCATACAATAGGTCGTGATGCGCTCGGCCACGCCGTAACGGGCGGCCAGCCGGCGGGTCACATCCAGCATCCCCGGCGAAAGGTCCACTGCCGCCACGCGCGCCCCGGCCAGGGCCAGCCCCACGCTCGACTAGCCGGCGCCGCAGCCCAGGTCGAGCACACGCTTGTCGCGCAAATTGCCCAGCCGGCCGATGGAATAGACATTCTCTGGCGTCGTGGGACACGCGAAGAGGACTTGCGGATCCAGCGCATCCAGGTCCATCTCCTGCGCCCACTGGTCATGAAACTGGCTCTCGTAGTCCAGACGCGCTTGCGCGGCCCCGCGCTCCGCCGGCAAACTGGCGTCGCCAGGAGCGACGGCTGGCTCTTCGGCGCTGGAGGGAGGCGTCACTTTCACGACCATAGGATTGTACTCTCCACCTGGGATTTGGCGCGGCAGACACGCTCAAGAGACGAATATGCCACAGAAACGCCCGAAGGGCAAGCGCAGCCCACGCCGTTGGGCGCACGCGCGTGAATTTTCGTTCATCTGGGGCCGGCCAGCTTGCATTTCATTCACTTTGGGGCCTTTTCCGGCGCGCCGGCAGGCCGGCGCAGCGCTCTCTATGACAGTTTTCACAATTTCTGAGACGGAATTCGCGCGCCGATGATACGGCATCGCGCACAGCAAAGCCCCTGGAGACGCTCGGTCTCCAGGGGCCAACCCGACAGGGGTGAACCGTTACGAGGGACTACATCCCCGTGACTGCCGGCATCGCCAGGAGGCGCGGATCCAACATGCCGAAGATCATGGCGACGTGCGCGACGACCAGGAAAGTCGCCACCAGGGTCACGTGCAGCTTGACCTGGCTGGCTTCGCTCTGTCCACGCCCCAGGACGCCGATGCCTTGCAGCGCCATGCCGAACAAGGGGACCACGCCCAGGAGGTACGCGCCAACGGCGATGACGTCGGCCGGGCCGCGCCAGCCGGCCTGCGTCGTCAACGGAATGACTGCCGTCGCCAACAGATAGATGAAGATGCCCAGGAAGTAGAAGCCGACGACGACGCCGGCGATACGATTGGCGCGGATCAATCCGCCGCGCCAATCCTGGCGCAGCAGGATGAACAACTCTGTCACCGCGATGAACTCGGCGAAGATGACCGGGATCGCCATGAAGAGGATCAGATTCCAGGGTTGATTGGTCGCCAGCAGTTGCATGTAGTGGGTCATGGTATTCATAGGGCAAACGCTCCATGAGAGATGATGTTGCCATCAGTATAGTCGCCCTATGTGAAGCCCACTGCAAGATCGCGTAAAGACTCGGTAAAGGATTCCCCTCAGCTTTCGTAACGCGCCGCGATGGGGAAGCGCCGGCCGACGCCAAACGCCTTGCTCGTCACTTTCAGCCCCGGCGCGGCCTGCTTGCGCTTATACTCGCTGCGCGCCACCGTCTTCAGCACCCAGCGCACCGTCGCCGGCTCGAAGCCCTGCGCGATGATCTGCTCGCTCGAATAGCCCTCTTCCACGTAATAATAGAGGATTTGATCGAGGATGTCGTAAGGCGGGAGGGTATCCTGGTCGGTCTGGTTCGGGCGCAGCTCGGCCGAGGGCGCTTTCTCGAAGATGGCGCGCGGGATGATCTCCCCGTGGCGATTGACGTGCGCCGAGAGGGTGTAGACCATCGTCTTCGGCACATCGGAGATGACCGCCAGGCCGCCGCACATATCGCCGTACAGGGTGCAGTAGCCCACCGACACCTCGCTCTTGTTGCCGGTGGTCAACACCAGATGCCCGAACTTGTTGGAGTAGGCCATGAGGATGTTGCCGCGGATGCGCGCCTGGATGTTCTCTTCCGTGGTATCGGGGGC
>CAIQJD010000553.1 GCA_903872005.1 uncultured bacterium
ACCCACCAGATCCGCGTCCATCTGGCGTACATCGGACACCCCATCGTGGGCGACGATCTGTACGGCCGGCGCAAGTCTCCGCTGCCCTACCCGCGTCAATGCCTGCACGCCTGGCGCATCGCCTTCACGCACCCCATCACCCACGCATCCCTGACCTTCGAAGCGCCCATTCCCGAAGATCTGCGCCAGATGCTCGCCACGCTGGCCGAGCCTGGATTTTAGCTTAAACCGCTGGGAAATCAAGCGAGACCCCTTGCCGTCTGGCAAGGAATATGCTATAATTTCGTTCATGTTGAGACGCAGAAAACGATGGGGAGTGGGTTTGGGCGCATGACCACAGCCTGGAGAAGAAAACCGCTGTGGACAGGAGTCATCCTGATCATCGTTGTGATCACGGGGACCCTGTTGCCTTTGCCGGTAGCCGCCGAAGCTGGCGGCGACTGGGCTGCCTTGACCCAGGGCTTGTGGGGCGGCATCATTAAAGCCCTCGTGATTTCCCCGAACTACGTGGCGGATCGCACGCTCTTCGCCGGCACCCAGGCCGGCGGCATTTTCCGTTCCACAGACAGCGGTCAGACCTGGCAGGCGGTCAACGCCGGCCTCGAAGAGCGTGACATTAGCGCCCTCGCCTTCTCGCCCAACTTCGCCCAGGATCACACCATCTTCGCCGGCTCCAGCGCCGGTCGCCTCTACCGCTCCACCGACGCCGGCGCCACCTGGAACGTCTGGGCGCGCAACGCATCCTCCGCGCTCACCGCCATCGCCCTCTCGCCCTTCTACCCAAACGATCAAACGATCTTAACCGCCCACAGGACGACAGAGGGCGGCATGTTCCGCTCCACAGACGCCGGCCGCACCTGGCAACGCATCGCTCACCCTTATCGCTTCTCGGTCCTGGAAATCCTCTTCTCGCCCACCTACAACCGCGACCACTTGCTCTGGGCTGCCATCGAATGGGATGGCATCTATCGCTCTCAAGACGATGGCCTCACCTGGACCCTGCAGACCGGCGACATCTTCCTGCCACGTCGGGCCGACTTCACCGCCATCGTCGTCTCGCCCAACTTCGCTCGTGACACAACGCTCACCGCCAGCACGCTCTACCACGGCCTGTATCGCTCCACCGACGCCGGCGCAACCTGGCAACGCATGACCGCAGCCAACCTGGACACTCGCTCGATCCGCGACCTCACCATCTCGCCGGCCTACAGCTATGATCGCGCGCTGTACGCCGCCACCGGGGATGGCGTCTTCGCCTCGCGCGACGGCGGCGCTTCCTGGACACGCCTGAGCGAAGGCATCAACGACACGCTCGACAGCCTCAACGTGCTGACCATCTCGCCCAACTTCATCGGCGACCGGACGATCTTCGCCGGCAGCAACGGCGCCGGCGTCTTTCGCACCACCACCGCCGCCGGCCGTTGGTCGCCCATGAACCAGGGCATGTCCAACATCTTCGTGACCGGCATTGGCATCTCGCCCAATTTCGCCGCCGATGCCGCCATATTCGCCGGCACCAGCCACGGCGGCGTCTTCCGTTCCCAGGATCGCGGCGCCTCCTGGACCCATCTCGTCAACTACGAAATCGGCTCCCAGATCACCTTCGTGCGCCTCTCGCCCCAATACGCCCAAGACCACGTCATCTTTGCCGGCACACCCAACAATGGCATCTTCCGCTCCCTAGATAATGGCGCCACCTGGACAGCCTACAATACCGGACTGCTGGACATGGGCGTGCAAGACCTGGCTTTCGCGCCGGACTTTGCGACCTCGCGCACCGTGCTGCTGGCAACCACCGGCGGCGTCTACATGTCCCGCGATGCCGGCCGCAACTGGAGCTACAGCAGCGATGGCATGACCTGGCCGCTCGTATCGCGCCTGGCGTACAGCGCCAACTACGCCAATGACCACACAGTATTCGCCGGCACGGAGCTTACTGGCCTCTACAAGTCCACCAGCTACGGGGCCAACTGGACACAGCCAGCCGGCGCCGCCGATTTCGTGAATGTTTGCGCCGTCGCCGTCTCGCCGCGCTACCGCAACGACAACACCATCTTCGTCGCTGCCAACAAAGGCGGCGTATCCGGCCTCTACAAGTCTACCAACGGTGGAACAACCTGGACCGCCGCCATGACCGGCGTGAACGTCTACGCCCTTGCCATGGCCCCAGACTGGCCGGCCGGGCCTTTCTATGTCGGCACATCCGCCGGCGTATTTGCCAGCGTGCGTGGCGGCCCATGGATCTCCATCAGCGATGGCGTCCTGAGCAATTTGAGCGTGCGCTCCCTGACCCTCTCTCCATCGTACCCACAAAGCCACGTACTCTACGTCGGCACCGACGGCGCCGGCATCTGGCGCTATGAACCGGCGAGCGCCCCACCCACCGCGACGCCCACGCAGACGCTCTTGCCGACGGCTACGCCAAGTCAGACCGCGCGGCCCTCAGCCACCCTTACGTCGTCCCCCACGGTCAGCGCCACGCCATCGGCCACATCCACACCGACTCGCACGCCCACATCGTCGCCTTCAGCGACCGGCACGCCATCTCCGACAGCCAGCGCCACGCCCACCGCGACCCACGTCTCCACGGCCACCGCCACCGCGACGCACATCCCAACAGCTACGGCGACATTCCTGCCGACGGCCAGCCACACGCCCTCCTTCACGCCG
>CAIQJD010000554.1 GCA_903872005.1 uncultured bacterium
CATCACTCTTCTCATCCGCTATCGCCATCAAGGCCGCTTTCATCCGCGCCGACGTCTGCTGCATTGTCTCTGTCTCCCTTTTCCCTTGTCTTGCTCCGCTACCCTTTATGCCACATCTTCCCCCAAATGTGAAACACACCCTCAACGCCGCAGGCGTGTTTCAAGTTTCAGGCGCGTGGTAGCCTGGCGCCTTGCGCGCGTCTGGCCGGGGGCCAAAACGCCCACAAGGGGCTAGACTACGATAGCCCCGATGCCCGTCCCCCAAAATGTGAAACACACCCTCACGCCGCGCGATGGCGTTATCTCGCCGGACCACGCGCGTAGAACGTCTTTCTGGTAATTATTAGTGAATGGGCGTCTAAAGAACATCAAAATACTTTGACATCATGAATAATATCTGATATAATGGTAGGGTATTACTACGGAGATGGATACTTTGCTCGTCAAAGGTCTGACGGGCGACGGCGAGGCGACATTTGGGGGCGCGGTCACCGTTGCAGCATTTCGAAAGTTGAGTGTATAATACGCCTATGAAAAGTAAGCCTATTGCTCAAGTGATCCTGGTAATCTTGGCCCATCCCGACGATGAGAATGGGATCGGGGGAACTCTGGCGCGCTACGCTGCCGAAGGTGTGCGTGTGGTGCTGGTATGCGCCACGCGCGGCGAAGCCGGCACCATCTTCAACGCGGATCTGGCGACGCCGGCGACCATCGCCCAGGTGTGCGAACAGGAATTGCGCTGCTCCTGTGCGACGCTAGGCATCGAGCCGCCGCGTTTTCTCAATTGCGAGGATGGCGCAGTGCGTCAGTGCAGCGAGGTTGCCCTGGAACGGGTGGTGCGGATGATGCGCCTGCTGCGCCCGCAAATCGTCATCACCTTTGGGCCAGATGGCATCTACGGTCATCCCGACCATGTGGCTATCTCGCGCCTGACGACAAGAGCCTGGGAGCTGTCCGGCGATTCTGACGCCTTCCCCCAGCATGAAGAGGCCGGCCTGACGGCCTATCGTCCGGGGCGGCTCTTCTACGTGGCGCTGCCGGCCAGCCTGATTGCCGGCTGGAGCCGCTTCACGGACCTGAATGTCGAGCTGAATGGCGAGAGCCTGCCTTTCCGCGGCGTGCCCGACGAGGAGATCACGCTGACGCTGGACGTCAAGCCCTATCTGGAGCAGAAGCTCACGGCCGCCGCTTGCCACCGCACCCAGGTGAATCCGAATTCGCCGATGAATGCCATCCCCATGGACAAGCGGAGGGAATTGGCGCGCAGCGAGTATTTCGTCCTGGCCGGCGGCGATCCGCTGCCGCGCCGCGCCCGTGACCTCTTTGCCGAGCCGCCGGAGGAGCCGGAGATGGCCCCACCGCCCAGGCGGCAGGTGGAAGCACGCGTTCAGGAAGATGACCAGCGGGAGAGCCGGCCGTCGCTGGCCCGCGATATCACTGCGCTCAAGCGCAACATGACCTTCCGATTCGCCTACATGCGCCTGTATCAGGCTTCGTCGCGCGGCCTGCTGGAGCGGGACGCGCAATCCCTGATGCTTGAGTTCGTTGACGAAGAGCGCGGCGTCTTGGCGCGGCTCTCGGGCGCGCTGCGCCAATTGCGCCAGCCGGCGCCGGTCGAGCTGCCCGATGATTCGCTGGCGCGCAAGATGAGCGTCCGGCGCGGCACCATCAACCGCCTCAAGTTCATCCGCCAGGGTCTGGTGACGGCGCTCGACTGGTACTATCGGCATGCCGAAGACCAGAGCCACCACCCGGACGTGCGGACGCTGTTCAAGGAACTGGGCGATTTGCAGTTGCAGCGCGTGCGCCGCATGGACGATCTGGTCAAGCGGTTGAAGCGCGAGAAGGATACGAGTGAGGGCAAGGTGCTGCCGGCCGAAGCCGGCGCGCCCGGCGCGCTTCTCGAAGAAGAGGAACTTGAGGACGATTTTGAGGAGCTAGAGGAGCCAGGGGAGTGAAACGACTGCTTTCGGGCAATGAAGCCATCGCCCGCGGCGCCTGGGAAGCCGGCGTGGAAGTCGCCTCTGCCTATCCCGGCACGCCCAGCACAGAGATTCTGGAAGCCTTCGCCCCCATGCCCGGCATCTATGCCGAATGGGCGACGAATGAGAAGGTCGGCATGGATGTGGCGATCGGCGCGGCCTATGCCGGCCGGCGCGCCCTGACCTGTATGAAACATGTCGGGCTGAATGTCGCCGCCGATGCCTTCTTTTACGCTTCGATGACCGGCATTGAGGCCGGCCTGGTCATCGTCACGGCCGACGACCCGCAGATGCACTCTTCGCAGAATGAACAGGACAACCGCCGCTATGCCAAGTTCGCGCGCGTCCCCTGTTTGGAGCCAAGCGACAGCCAGGAAGCCAAGGACATGGTCGGCGTGGCCCTGGAGATGAGCGAGGAGTTCGATACCCCGGTGTTGCTCCGCACCACCACGCGCATCGCCCATTCGCACGGGCCGGTGGAGCTGGGCGAGCGGCGCAAGCTGACCCCCAAAGTCGAGCGTTTCCCGCGCAACTTCGCCAA
This sequence comes from uncultured bacterium, assembly GCA_903872005.1. The sequence continues at coordinate 2,524 of CAIQJD010000554.1, forward strand.
GTACGTCATGCTGCCGCAGAACGCTCGCCAGCGCCATCCCGTCCTGGAGCAGCGCATCGCCATGCTCGGCGGTTATGCCGAGACCTTCCCCTATAACCGGGTGGAGATGGGCGACAACCGGCTGGGCATCGTCACATGCGGCGTCTCGTACATGTATGCCCGCGAGGTCTTCCCCGAAGCCTCGATTCTACGTCTCGGCATGACGTACCCCTTGCCGCGCCAGTTGATTTCCGATTTCGCCGCCCAGGTGGAGCGCCTGATCGTCCTGGAAGAGTTGGATCCCTTCCTGGAAGAGGAGCTGGTCCTGCAGGGGATCACGTGCGAGGGGAAATCCATCTTTTCCATCTATGGCGAGTTTGATCCGCAGTCGGTGCGCGAGGCGGCGATTGCCGCCGGCCTGCTGCCGGCTTCGGCCCGCATTGCGCCGGCCGAGGTCACGAAGGGCGATCTGCCGCCGCGCCCGCCAGTGCTTTGCCCGGGCTGCCCACATCGGGGCGTCTTCTGGGTTATGAAGAAGCTGAAGCTCCCCGTGCAGGGCGATATCGGCTGTTATACCCTGGGCGGCATGCCGCCGTTGAACTGCATGGATACCTGCGGTTGCATGGGCGCCGGCATCGGCGTGGCCCACGGCGCGGACAAAGCCGGCGACGCCGAGCGCCATATCGCCGTCATCGGCGATTCGACCTTCTTCCATACCGGGATGCCGGCGCTGCTCAATACCGCCTACAACAAGGGCAAGTCCATCACCGTCATCATGGACAACCGCATCACCGCCATGACCGGCCATCAGGAGAACCCCGGCAGCGGCCATACCTTGCAGGGCCAGACGACCCCGCAGGTTGCCATCGAGCCGTTGGTGCGCGCCCTGGGCGTATCCAACGTGCGTACCGTGGACGCCTGGGACCTGAAGGGCGTGGATGCCGCCTTCAAGGATGCTCTGGCGCAAGAAGAGCCGGCGGTCATCATCACGGAGCGTGAATGCGCGCTCTTGCCGTCGGCGCGCAAGCGCTATCGCCCGCTGCGTGTGGATCGCTCCAAGTGCATCGCCTGTTGGACCTGTTTCCGCACCGGCTGCCCGGCCCTGCGGCGCAGCGCCGAGGTCTTCGAGAAGACGCAGCGGGCCAAGTCCGACATTGACCCGCTCCTCTGCACGGGCTGTGAGGTGTGCGCCCAGGTCTGTCCGCAGAACGCGATCCTGTTCCGCGCCCAGATGGACGCGGAGGAGAAGCAGTAACATGGATAAGATCAACTTTCTCCTCGCTGGCGTGGGTGGACAGGGGACGCTGCTGGCCGGCAATATCCTGGCCGATGTGGGGCTGGTCGCCGGCTATGATGTCAAGAAGTCCGAGATTCATGGCATGGCCCAGCGCGGCGGCAGCGTGACGACCCATGTGCGCTGGGGGCCGCGGGTGGATGCGCCGATGGCCGGCAAGGGCGAGGTGGACATCCTGGTCGGCTTCGAGCAGTTGGAAGCGCTGCGCTACATGGAGTATCTGCGGCCGGGCGGACGCGCGGTGTTCAGCACGCATATCATCCCGCCGGCGTCGGTGACGTCGGCCGGCGCGGCCTATCCCGATGCGATACGTTTCAAGGGCATTGTGGAGCAGGTGACGCGGGAGTATGTGCTGACGCCGGCGGTGGAGCTGGCGCAAGAGTTGGGCAACGCCCGCGCCCATAATGTGGTGTTGTTGGGCGCGCTATCGCGCTGGCTGGATGTGCCCGAAGGCATCTGGCTGGAGGTGATCGAGCGGCA
>CAIQJD010000555.1 GCA_903872005.1 uncultured bacterium
AGATGATGATGGTGCAGTGGGCGGTGCCGCCGCGCATCTCCGGGCCATAGGAGGGGATCCAGGTCACGTCGCGGCCTTCGTCCATGCCGGCGTAAGTCAGGAGCTGGCCGGCGAAGAGCGCGCCCTGGCCCCCGAAGCCGGAGATGATCACTTCTTCGTGCCTATGGGCCTCTATGCGTTCGCTCATAGGGTTTCGGCTCCCTCGGCCACCTTATAGTCGCCCAGGGGATAGTAGGGGATCATGTTGGCTTCTACCCATTTGAGCGATTCCAGGGGCGTCATGCCCCAGTTGGTGGGGCAGTTGGAGATGATCTCGACCAGGGAGTATCCCAGGCCGGCCATCTGCACCTTGAAGGCGGAGACGATGGCGCGCTTGAGCCGGCGCACCTCTTTGGGATTGATCGCCGTGCGCCGCACGATGTAGGCGGCCCCGCTGAGGTTGGCGATCAGCTCGCAGACGCGGATGGGATAGCCGGCCAGCCGCACATCGCGCCCGAAGGGTGTGGAGGTGGTAATTTGCCCCGGCAGCGTCGTCGGGGCCATCTGCCCGCCGGTCATGCCATAGATGGCATTATTGACGAAGATGGTGGTGATGCGCTCGCCGCGCGTGGCGGCGTGAATCAGCTCGTTGGTCCCAATGGCGGCCAGGTCGCCGTCGCCCTGATAGGTGAAGACGATGCGGTCGGGGTAGACGCGCTTGATGCCGGTCGCCAGGGCGGGCGCGCGGCCATGCGGCGCTTCGGCGAAGTCCACATCCAGATAGTTGTAGGCCAGCACGGCGCAGCCCACCGGCGCGACGCCGATGGTGCGCTCGCGGATGCCCAGCTCATCAATGGCTTCGGCCACCAGCCGATGCACGATGCCGTGAATGCAGCCCGGGCAATAGTGGGTGTTGACGTTACGCAGCGTCGCCGGCCGGCTGAAGACCACGGCCTCCGGGCGCTGCTGTTCCACTGGCTTCTCTATCGTCACACGATTGGCGCTCATGCAAGACTGCTCCTTGTATAGACGCATCGTAGTATCGGCCCTTGTGGCCGTCCGAAACCCCAGACGCCCACAAGGGGCGATGCTACGCAGATAACCATATCGCCCGTCACCGAATGGCCTCGATCTTTTCCAAGATGTCGTCGGGCAGCGGCACCAGGCCGCCCATCCGGCCGTAGAAGTGGATCGGCAGCGCGCCGCACAGCGCCATGCGCACGTCTTCCAACATCTGGCCGGCGCTCATCTCGACCACCAGCAACTTCTCGGCGCGCTGGCACTGTTCTTTCATCGCCGCATAAGGGAAAGGCCAGGCGGTGATGGGCCGGAACAGGCCGGCTTTGATCCCCTTGTCGCGCGCCTTCCGCACGGCCGTGCGGGCAATGCGGCCGGCGGTGCCATAGGCGATCAGGGCAATCTCCGCGTCTTCCAGCAGGTAGCTCTCATAGCGCACTTCGGCGGCCTCGATGCGACGGTAAAGCGCCTGGAGCTGCAGGTTGGTCTCTTCCAATGCTTCGGGGTTCAGGAAGAGCGAGGTGATGACGTGGCGCGGCCGGCCGGGTTCGCCGGTGAGCGCCCAATCGCGCGCCGGCCGGCATGGCTCCTTCAATTCGGGAAGGGTGACCGGTTCCATAATCTGGCCGATCATGCCGTCGGCGATGACCATGACCGGCTGCAAATACTTGTCGGCCAGATCAAAGGCGAGGACGACATGATCCACGACTTCCTGGACCGTGGCCGGCGCCAGGGAGATGATACGGTAGTCGCCATGGCCGCCGCCTTTGGTCATTTGCAGATAGTCGGCCTGGGCCGGCTGGATATTTCCCAGCCCCGGGCCGCCGCGCATGATATTGACGATGACCGCCGGCACGCGCGAGCAGGCGATGTACGAGAGGGTCTCTTGCATCAGGCTGAAGCCGGGGCTGGAGGTGGAGGTCAGCACGCGGACGCCGGCGCAGGCCGCGCCATAGACCATATTGATCGCGCCCAGCTCGCTCTCCGCTTGCACGAAGGCGCGTCCCAGGCTGGGCATGCGCCGCGACATATATTCCAACACTTCGGTCTGGGGGGTGATCGGATAGCCGAAATAGGCCTCGCAGCCGGCCCTGATCGCCGCTTCGGCGATGGCTTCATTGCCTTTCATCAGGACTTTCGCCATGGGGAACTTCTCCTTGATCGTTGAAGCTGAAACGTCAGGCTGCCTTGTCGGTCTCGCCGGCCGCTTTGCCGGCCTTATACACCACGATGGCAACTTCGGGGCACATCAGCGCGCACAGGGTGCAGCCGGTGCATTTGTGCTGTGGGTCAGCCTGCACCGAAGGGCGATAGCCTTTGGCGTTGAAGCGCTCCGACATGCGGACCAGATCATGCGGACAGGGGATGGTGCATAGGCCACACCCCTTGCAGCGGTCTTCGTCTACGACGATTCTGGGCATGTTGCTCCTGTACCTCCTTATACAGTGACGCTACGCTCATTCCACATCTTTGTGGTGAGGTAGATGCCTAGCGCCAGGGACGCCAGCTTCGACTCGACCGGGTCAGAGCGCGACGGCAAGACGAGCGGGCATTTGCCGCCCACTACGACGCCGGCCATCTTGCCGCCGGCGAAGTAGCTGAGCGCCTTGGTGAGGATGTTGCCGGCTTCCACGTCGGGCGCGATGAGGATGTCGGCCGAGCCGGCTACCTCGCTGCGGATGCCTTTGATGCGCGCCGCTTCGGGCGAGATGGCATTGTCCAGCGCCAACGGCCCATCCACGATGCCGCCCTTGATTTGGCCGCGCTGCGCCATCTTGGCGAGATTGGCCGCGTCGAGGCTCATGGGGATCTTGGGATTGACCATCTCGGTAGCCGAGAGGATCGCCACTTTGGGCGTTTCGACGCCCAGGGCGCGCGCCACGTCAATGGCATTCTGCACGATACCGATCTTCTGCTCCAGGGTCGGCGTGGCGATGACCGCCCCATCGCTGACCAGAATGAAGCGCTCCACACCGGGAATCTCGGCGACGGTGACATCGCTCATCAG
>CAIQJD010000556.1 GCA_903872005.1 uncultured bacterium
AATCCGCTGCTTATGGAATCACAGCCGGCGCAGCCCCAGCCGATTGAAGAACAACCGGAAGACCGTCCGCATGGCGCGCGTGATCTCCTGTTGGCTGATCTTGGACTGCCCGAAACGGCGATCTTCGAAGATGACGGGCGTCTCGCCGACGCGGAAGCCGCGCCGCTGACAGTAGTACATCATTTCCACCAGGAACGAATAGCCATTGGAGCGAATTTGCTCCAGCGGGATGCTTTCGATAACCTGCCGGCGATAGGCGCGGAATCCGGCGGTGCAGTCGTGCGCTTGCAGGCCCAGGCTCAGCCGGGCGAAGGCATTCGCGCCGGCGCTCAGGAGCTGGCGCTGCACGCCCCAATTGCGCGTGCGTCCGCCGGCGACGTAACGCGACCCGACGACGATGTCGTAGCCTTGCGCCAGGAGGTCAATCATGGCCGGGATATAGCGCGGGTGATGCGAGAAATCGGCGTCCATGGTCATGATGACCGAACAGTCCAGCTCCTGCGCCTTGCCGAAGCCGGCCACGTAGGCGCGACCCAGCCCCGCCTTGCCCGGCCGGTGCACGACCACGACGCGCCGGTCGCCGGCGGCCAACCCATCGGCCAGCGCGCCCGTCCCGTCGGGCGAATTATCATCCACAATGATGACGTAGTCCACCCGCCCCAGGGCCAGGATCTCGCGCGTCAGCGGCTCGACGTTCTCGCGTTCGTTGTAGGTTGGTACGATCATCGCGACGGTCATGCTGTTCTCTCTGGCATAGGATACTTGGTTCGCCGGCGGATCGCCGCGCCGCCTATCAGGACGCCGGCCAGGCTCGCCAGGCTGATCCATCCGCCGATGCGCGCCGACGCCGGGGCGTAGATGAATTCGATGGTCTGCTCGCCGGCGTGGACGGCCACGGCGCGGAAGGCGTAGTTGGCGCGCAACACCTCGGCCGGCCGGCCGGCGACCGTGGCGCGCCATCCCGGATACCAGGCGTCGGCCAGGACCAGATAGCCCGCCGCCGGCGCACTGAGGGCTATTGTAACCCCATTGGGCCGATAGGTCAAAGCGACGGACGGCGAGACATCGGAAGTTTTGGAGACTTCCGATGTCTTCAGGACTTCCGAGGTCTCCAGCACGACCACCTCGCGCGGGTCGAAATCGGGCGCCTGGATGGCCGCCAGGGACGCGGCGGCGTCTGGCGCGGCGCGGCCGGCCGGGACCCACCAGGCGCGCGGCAGCGCCGCCGGGTTGCGGATCACCGAGACTCCGGAAGTCCGATAGATATCGGAAGTCTTGAAGGCTTCCGATATCTCGGCCGGCGGCTGGACGATATAGGCCACGTTCATCAGGCCCAGCAGGCGCAGCGCCATGGCCGGCCCGGCGGCATTGATGACGTCCATCAATCGCTTGTAGCGCCCTTCGAGGAGCGAATCGAAGTTATTGGCGCTCTCGATCCCCTCCAGCAGGTGCGCGTTGGGCAACAACGTCTCGCGCAGGGCGCGCTGCTGGTCGGCCGAGGCGTCGCCGAAATCCTTGAAGGACAGGAAGCGCTTGAACTTGAGATCGTATTCGGCCTTCTCGAAGGTATAGACGCGCGACGGCCCCGGCGCGGCGCGGCGCAACGTCGCGACGGTCTGGTTCTCGAAGGGCGCGTAGGCCGCCGGCGACGTGGTCGGGTTGAATGGCAGGCCCCAACTGAGCAGATCGCCGGCCAGGACCAGGAGCGCCAACGCCGGCCAGGCGCGCCCCAGCCGGCCCCAGCGTCCCGTCGCCGGCGCGGCCGACAGGAGGATCGGGAGGCTGCTCAGGCTGAGGAGCAGGCCGGCGCGCAGGACGGCCGGCCCGAAGGTCACTTTCACCGCCGCCAGGAGGATTTGGGCCGCCAGGCCGGCCAGCGCCAGCCCGATCCCGCCAACCAGGAGGAGGCGCGCGGCTTTGTCGCGGCCGGCCCAGGCGGCCATCTGGTCTGCGCCGATGGCCGCCAGCAGCGCCAGGGCCAGCGTGGCCCAGAAGAGGAAGCGCGCCGGCGCCTGGAAAGCGCCGAAGCCGGGGATGTAGCGGAAGACCAGCGGATAGAGCGGCAGGTTCTTGCCCAGGGCCAGGAGCAGGGCGACCAGCAGCAACCCCAGCAAGAAGGGGACGAGGCGCGTTGCCGGCATCCCGCCGGCTTTGCGGCCGGCGCGCCAGCCGCAAAGCGCCGGGACCAGGAGCAGCAGGGGCAGGATGCCGACATAGCCGGCGTCTTCCCAATAGTTGGCGTAGCCCCAATAGTCGCCGTGGGCCGGCGAGCCGAAGAAATCGGGGGCGAAGAAGGTCAGCAGCCGCCACGGCCAGAAGGAGTAGGTCATGGCGAAGTCATAGCCGGCCCCGCTCTGGCGCTGCGAGTTCAGAGCCAGCTCGGCCGTGGGCAGGAATTGGGCCGCGGCCAGGGCGATGCCCAGCGCGACCGCGCCGGCGACCAGCGCCAGCGGCCTCCAGGTTGTGGATAGGATGCGGCCCCATGCCACTGCACGCGCTCGCTCCGTAGGGTGGGCCAGCGGCCCACCCTCTTCTGTCCTACCCTCCCCGGCCGCCCCCCAGGGGCGCATGATGCAACACGCCAGCACATACAACCCCAACGCCCACAGGCTGTAGTACCAGAGCTGGGCATGGCCGGCCAGGAATTGCAGGGCGATCACGCCGGCCAGGGCCAGCATGTCCCCCACCCGGCGGCGCGCCGCCAGCCGGCCGCCGAAGAGCCACAGGTAGGGCGCCCAGGCGCTGGCGCAGGTCATGCTGGGGAAGTTCAGGCGCGTGATGATGAACGCGCTGAACATGTAGGCGATGGCCCCGACCAGGGACGCCGGCCGGCTCAGGCGCAGGGAGCGCGCCAGGAGCGCCATGCCCAGGCCGGCCAGAAAGATGTGCAGCGCCGCCGAGTAGCCCAGGGCGCGCTCGGCCGGCCAGATCAGGAAGAGGACGTTGAGGGGATAGAGTGCGGCGCTCTGGTGATTGGCGAGGAGCGGCGCGCCGGCCCCGACGCCCGCCAGCCACAGGGGCAGCCAGCCGGCCTGCAACTGCGCGACCGCCGCCCGTCGCCAGGGGACGAACTGTAGCAGCGGCGTGCCCCAGTAGAGGACGCGCCCGCCGAAGAGG
>CAIQJD010000557.1 GCA_903872005.1 uncultured bacterium
CGCCGAGACGCCCAGCACGGTCATCACCTTCCATGTGGGCCTGCCGCGCAATAGCGACGTCACGTTCGGCGGCAACTCGGTCCTGGGCAGCACGACGCCGGCGACCATCGCCATCGCCGCTCCGACCGCCACCCCCACGGCGACGTCAACGCCGCTCTATGACCGCCGCGTCAACGCCGGCGGCACGAGCTATGTGGACAAGACCGGCTACACCTGGTCAGCCGATAAAGCCTTCGCGGCCGGCAGTTGGGGCTACGTTGGCGGCTCGGTCAAGACCTACACCGCGGCCATCAGCGGCACCCAGGACGATCCCCTCTACCAGAACGACCGCACATGGACCGCCTCTGCGGCTCCCGGCTATCGCTTCACCGTCCCGAACGGCCAGTACCAGATCACCTTCAAGTTCGCTGAGAACGTCTACTCGGCGGCCGGCGCGCGCAAGTTCACCTTCAAGGCCGAGGGCATCACCTGCGTCTCGAACTATGACATTTACGCCTCAGCCGGTGGGAAGAACAAGGCCGCGCCAGACCAGACCTGCACCGTGGACGTCTCCGACGGGGAACTGGCGCTCCAGTTCATGAAAGTGACGGACTACCCCAAGGTGGACGCCCTGCGCGTCCTGTGGATTGGGCCGGCGCCGACAGCCACCTCCACGCCCACGCCCACCATCACTCCCACCATCACCGAAACGCCCACGCCGGGGACGCCTACCCTGACCCCGACCGCAACCGCGACCAGCGCCCTGTACACGCAACGCGTGAACTGCGGCGGCGCGGCCTACACCGATGGGAGCAGCAACCTGTGGGCCGCCGACCAGGCTTACAGCGCCGGCAGTTGGGGTTACAACGGCGGCAGCGCCGGCTCTTCGACGACCGCCGTCAGCGGCACGACCGATGACCCGCTCTATCAGAAGTGGCGCACCTGGACCACTCCGAACAATACGTCCTACCGTTTCACGGTGCCCAACGGCACTTATCAGGTGAAGCTCCTGTTCCAGGAGCCGACCTATACGTCCGCCGGCCAGCGCAAGATGAATATCGGTATCGAGTCCGTGACCGTCACGTCGGGGTATGACATTTACGCCGCCGCCGGCGCCAAGAACAAGGCGACTTCCAAGACCTATACGACCACCGTGAGCGATGGCGTGCTGACTATCGCCTTCGGGAGCGCCGGCACCGTCGGCAAGCCGCTGGTCTGCGCCATTCAGGTCATTCAGCAGTAATCACCAATCACCAAACAGGAAGGAGCGGCCGGCGCCGGCCGCTCCTTCCCGCGCTTCCGTATACCCCCGTCTATTCCACCAGCAAGAACGCGTAGCGGTTCATCTCATCGGTCAGATCGGTCAGCACATGGATGGGATAGCCCACACGGCGCGCCGTGCTGTAGACATCCACCCCCAACGCTTCGGCCGTCGGCCGGCCGGCGGCCGGCTGCCGGCACTCGGATCGGCTCCCCCGACAATCGGCGCACAGCCGGCATCTGGCCGCCAACATGAGGAAGGCTTTCTGGTAGCCGGCCAGGAAGACATCGCGCTCCACGGCCGTCGCCCTGGCATTGATCTCGCGCAGCCAGCTCTCGCGCGCCTCGCGTTCCGGCAGCGCGGCCGCGAAATGGATGACCGCCGCCGTGCGATACTCGTTCACAAAGGCGCGGCACTCTTCCACCGAGGGCGTGTTGGGCGGGCAATTCGCCTTGTGCCCGTAGTTCTCGCAGCCGAAGGTGCATTTCATCCGCACCCACTGCGCCACCATCATCTGCTGGGCATCCATCCACTTGAAATCGTCGCAGCCATGCTTGTGAAAGATGGCTTCCAGTTCTTCGCGCGTGCTCATCTCCGTTGATTCTCCTCTCGCGTCAATGTTTCACAATGACTGGCAGCGTCAGGCGCGATTGCAGTGTCGTGAAGCTCCACAACGCCGGCTCCACCAGCCGGCCGTCGGGCGA
>CAIQJD010000558.1 GCA_903872005.1 uncultured bacterium
GCCGGCGGCGCGCCTCGACCGTGATCTGCGCGGCCAGGGCCTCGGCCGGCAGGCCGGCCAGATCCACCAGCGTTTCCGCCAGCCGCGTCGGCCAGCGCCGGCGCAGGATGGCCGCCACGCTCTGCCGGCCGGCCGCCGCGCCGCCGGCCACGTAGCCGGTGGAGAAGGCCATCTGCAGGTTGTACCCGCCAGTATCGCCGGCCAAATCGAGCAGCTCCCCCACGATGTACAGGCCGGCAACCTTGTGCGATTCCAGCGTGCGCGGATCCACTTCTCTCAAGTCCACCCCGCCGGCCGTGACCATCGCCTCGCGCGCCGGCCGCGCCCGGCGCACCGTCAGGCGCAGGCCGCACAGCCGCGCCAACAGCCGGCGGCGCTCCTCGACCGTGAGCTGCGCTGCCAGGCTCTCGGCCGGCAGGCCGGCCAGCTCCACCAGCGTTTCCGTCAGCCGAGTTGGCCAGCGCCGACGCAGGATGGCCGCCACGCTCTGCCGGCCGGCCGCCGCCAGCTCGGCCCGCAGCCGCGCGTCCGCTTCGTCGGCGCGCCAGTCGGGCAGCAGGTTGAGGGCGATCTCGACCGGGCCGGCTTCCAGCGCCGCGACGACCGCGCCGCTCAGGTTGAGAATGGCCGGCCCGGAAAGGCCGAAATGGGTGCAGAGGATTTCGCCGCGCCGTTTGGCGACCGGCTTTCCGTTCGCCAGGGCCGTCGCGCCGGCGTCGGGCAGGGCGAGGCCAGAGAGCCGGCGCGGCCATTCCTCGGCAATTTCCAGGGGGATCAGCGCCGGCCGCAGCGGATGCACCGTATGGCCGGCCGCTTCCAGCCAGGCGAAGCCGTCGCCGGTCGAGCCGGTCTGGGGGTAGGAGACGCCGCCGGTCGCCAGGATCACGGCCCGCGCCGGCTGCGCGCCGGCGGCCAGGCGCACGCCGGCGATGCTGCCGTCTTCGATCAGCAGCCCCAGCGCCGGCTGTTGGAGCGCCAGGGTCGCGCCGCCGGCGCGCGCGTAGCGCTCCAGCGCGGCGAGCACGTCGTCGGAGCGGTCAGAGCCGGGGAAGATGCGTCCGTCGGCTTCGGCCCGCGTGGGGACGCCGAGCCGGCCGAGGAGCGCCAGGAGGTCGTCGCGGAAGAAGCGCCCGAAAGCATTACGCAGGAAGACGCCGGCCGGCCCGTAGGCGGCCAGGAAGGTTTCCTGGGGAGCGGCGTTGCTGAGGTTGCAGCGGCCGCCGCCGGCCAGGCGCAGCTTGGCCCCGATGCGCGCGGTCTTTTCTAATAACAGAGTGGAAGCGCCCAGTTCGGCGGCGCGCCCGGCGGCCAACAGGCCGGCCGCGCCGGCGCCGACGACGATTACATCGAAGGGAGATGTGGTGGGGGGAAAGGGATGGTCGTGCACCTCTCGTTGTTCCATAGCCCCTGACTTACCGTTGCCGCCTGGCTCGGATCAGGCAGCCCTGCGGCGCCCGAAAGTGGCCCCTTACCGTTGCTTCCTTCCGGACCTGGCGGGGTTCGAGGCTTTTCGCCGCGCAAGACCCAATCTTCATCGCCCGACGACAGGGCAGTCTCAACGGCATCTGGCCCTCGGAGAGGGATTCGATCCCGCATGTAGCGGATTTCGGGTACAGGGAACCGCTAGCTCCCCATCTAGCACGACCGCTGACAGTGTACAGGAGGGAGGAGGATTTGTCAAACCGGATGTAGCCTAACCGTCGGACAAAGGTCAGGTTTGCCGGCCGGCTTTGTGCTATGATAGGGGCAGAACTCGTGAGAGGAGGGGCCATGCTATCAGATCGGATCAACAAGGTCGAGAAAGCTCGCCAGTACGTGACTGAAACCGAGCGTTTCACCATTACTGGAGACCGAGCGGTGGTCCGCGGCGATCATGGCAGCTACACCCTGGCGCGCCGGCTCAATGCCTGGGCCTGCGATTGCGACTATTGCCGGCGCAATGGCTGGTGCGCCCACACGTTGGCCGTCGAGTGGTTTCTGGGGGAACGGCCGCACGTCTCGGAAAACTAGACGCCCAGGATGGCGTCTCATCCACAATCGCATAGCAACAACGGCAAGCTCCACGCAAGGCATCGCGTGGAGCTTGCGCGTGCCGGCCGGTCAGTCATACCCCTCTAAGCCGGCCGCTTGCCCTCTATGGCGCTTCGCACGCTGGCTGTCAATGCCGGCGCGACTCGGCCCGACTTGACCTGCTTCCCTGTTTCATCTAAAATATGCTGGTCTTTGCCCTTAACCCTGTGCTGCGAAAGGTAATGGCTATCGCATGGAGTTTTCACAGCGCCTATCACGCTTCTTGCGCTCCCAGCCGGCAATCTGGCTGCTGCTTGTCCTGATCCTGCTCGTCGCGGCCGGCTTCCGCTTCTACGGGTTGGACTGGGACGGACAGATGGACGCCAATCCGCACCCGGATGAGCGCCATCTGGCGAATACGATGAGCCACGTCTCGCTCCCCTGGCCGCCCAACTGGCGCAATCTGCTGAACCCGGCGGTCTCGACGCTCAACCCGCGCCGGGTCAACCCCGAAGACGCCGGCGGCGGCCACTACGACCTGGCCTATGGCACCCTGCCGGTCTATCTGTATCGCTTCCTGGAATCAGTCTTGCCCGGCGCCGGCGGCTCCTATGACCGTTTCTTTGCCATCGGACGCATCTCCACGGCAATCATGTCGCTGCTGACCTTATTCTTGATCTTCCTGATTGGCCGGCGCGTGTTCGGGCCGCGCGCCGGCTTGTTGGCCGCCGCGTTCTTTGGCCTGGCCGTCACCGACATCCAGCTCTCACACTTCATGACCGTAGACGCCGCGCTGACCCTCTTTGCCGCGGCGACGCTCTATTTTGGGACGCGCCTGGCCGCGAGCCGGCGCTGGTACAACGCCCTGCTCATGGGCCTGATGGTCGGGTTTGGCATGGCCTGCAAGGTGAGCGGCCTGACCCTGGGGGCTGCCATCCTCGCCGTCGGCATCCTCGTCTTCGTGATGCCCGATGCGGCCGGCCGCCGCACCCCCTGGCGCAGCGCCCTGCTGTTGGTCGCCTTGGCCGGCGCTGGCGTCGTCCTCGGGTTCGGCATCTTCGAGTTCTATGTGTTCCTCGACCCGCAGACCTATCTGAAGGCGATTGGCAGTCAGGCCGAGATGGTTTCCGGGGCAGCGGACTGGCCTTTCACGCGCCAGTATGTCAATACGCCGCCGTACCTCTATCACCTGGATAATCTGGCCCGTTGGGGCCTGGGCTGGCCGCTGACCATCGCCGCGCTGGCCGGCTTCTTCGCCGGCGTCGTCTATCTCCTCTACGTCTTTTTCTTCCGACCTGGCCGGCCCCTGGGCGAGAAGTTCACCTTCCTGGCCGGCCTTGGCGTGTCGTTGCGCGACCGCCCGTCGCGTTGGGGGCTGTTCTTGCTGCTGGCCTGGGGCCTGCCCTACTTCATCCAGATTGGGCGCTACACGGTCAAGTTCGTGCGCTATATGCTCCCCCTGGCGCCGGTTTTGTGTCTGTTGGCCGGCTGGTTCGTGGCGCTTTTGGCCGGCTGGGCGCGCCGGCGCATCCTGCACGCTGGCGCTGCCGCGGAGCCGAGCGGCGTGCGCCGGCATCTGGAACGGCTGGGCGCGGCCTGGGCGCTGGATCGGCGCGCCATGGGGGGCCTCGTCTACGCGCTCCTTGTCGCCATCGTGTTGGTCCCCACGGCGCTGTGGGCCTTCGCCTTTAGCCGCATCTACAGCCGGCCGCATCCCTGGGCGCAAGCCTCGCGCTGGATCTATGCCAACGCGCCGGCCGGCTCGGTCTTCACCGAAGAGGTGTGGGACGATTCGCTGCCGGTGGGCCTGTCTAAAGAGGGGTTAGATCGGGGGCGTTTCAACTATCGCAACGTCTCCATGAACATCTATCACGATATGTCTCCCGACGAGAAGCTCAAGCATCTCGCGGCGGCATTGAATCAGGCCGACTACGTCGTTCTGGCGACGGCGCGTTTGTATGGGGCGGTGCGCCGGCTCCCCTGGCGCTATCCGGTCGAGATTCGCTACTACGAGCTGCTCTTCGAGGGCAAGTTGGGCTTCGAGCTGGCCTACTCGGCGACATCGTATCCCAGCCTGTGGGGCAAAGCCTTCGTGGATGACGCCGCCGACGAGAGCTTCAGCGTCTACGATCATCCGAAAGTATTGATCTTCCGCAAGACACAGACGTTGAGCGAAGCGGATTTCCGCCGGCTCTTCGGCGATGTCTTGCAAGCCAAGCCGCTGGTGCGGCGCGACCTGGACGATCCGGCGGTCGAGCTGCCAACGCCGGCCTACCAGCAGTCGTTGATGCTGGATCAGCCGGTGGATCAATTGCCGGCCGTCGAAGACTGGGCCTGGAACCGCTGGGCCAATTCGGGCACACTGCCGGCGACGCTGATCTGGCTCGTCGGGCTGCTGTTGATCGGCGCGGCAACCTGGCCTCTGGCGGCCGTCCTTTTCCCGACCTTTCCGGAGAAGGGGGCGCTGCTGGCGCGCCCATTGGGTCTGATGCTGGTCGCCTATTTGACTTGGCTGCCGGCGAGCCTGGGCCTCTGGCGCTATACCGTCTGGGCCGTCCTGGCGGCGCTCCTCTTGACGGCGCTGCTCTCCTTCGGCGCGGCGCGCTGGCGGAAGCTCGATGTGCGCCAGCTTTGGCGCAGCCGGCGCAAGGACATCCTGATTGGCGAGGCGGTCTTCCTGGCCGGCTTCTTCATCTTCCTGCTCATCCGCATTGCCAATCCCGACATCTGGCATCCGGTGCGCGGCGGCGAGAAGCCCATGGAGTTCGGCTTCCTGAATGCGATCTTGCGTAGCCCGTCCATGCCGCCCTTTGACCCCTTCTTCTCGGACGGCTACATCAACTACTATTACTATGGCCTGTATGCCGTCTCGACGCTCATCAAGCTGACCGGCATCCGCTCTTCCATCGCCTTCAATCTCATTATCCCGACCCTGGCGGCGATGACCCTGGGCGGAGCGTTCTCCGTGGTCTGGGCGCTGACCGGCCGGCGGCTATGGGCCGGCGCGGCCAGCCTCTTCGTCACGCTGATTGGCAATCTGGCCGGCGCGGGGCAAATCCGCGGGCGCGGCGGCCTGGGCGAGGCGCTCAATTCCTTGCAGACCCTGGCCGACGCCGGCCAACGCAACACCGCGGCCGGCTTGTTCCAGGGCTTCTTCCGCTGGATCGGCGGCATGCGCCTTCCGTTACGCACCGATTGGTTCTGGGACGCCTCGCGCGCCCACGGGGCATACGAGAACACCATTACCGAGTTTCCGCTCTTCAGTTTCCTCTTCGCGGATCTGCATCCGCACGCCATCGGCATCCCCTTCGCGATCTTGCTCATCGCCCTGGCCCTCTCTCTGGCGCGCGGGGCGCGCCAGAAAGTTGCCGAGGCCGCGCCGCTGGCAGCGCTCTTGCCGGCCCTGGCCCTGGGCCTGGGGACGATGGCGGTCAACAACTCGTGGGATTTCCCGGTCTATCTGCTGGTAGTTGCCGGCGGATTCGTCCTGGCGCATCGGCTGCGCCGGCCGACGGAAGGGCGGCGCGCCGGCTGGATTCTGGCGTTGCTGATTGGCGTCCTGGGGGCCGTCGCACTGGGCGGCGTCGGGCTGCTGCTTTACGCGCCCTTCTTCACATATTTCAAGGCTTTTGTGCGTGGCATCGGGGTGACGACCTATCCCACGGAAGTGAACTATTACCTGGGGATGTTCGGCTTCTTCCTGTATCCGCTGGCGACGCTGCTGCTGGGGTGGGCGGGGTTAGCCGGCTATCGCGCCTGGCGGGCGCGCCGGCCGGCGGCCGTGGCCGCGCCCGAGGATCGCGCGCCGGCGGCGCTCCTGGTGGAAGAGTCGCCCGCGCCGGCGGCCCAGGAGCCGGAGATTGCGCCAGAGACGCCGCTGGCAGAGCCGTTGCCGATGGCCGAGGCAGTCGGCATGGACTATGCCCTGGTATCGGTACGCGATCTGGCGTTGGAAGAAGGGATGTTTGAAGAGACGCCCGAGTTCGAGTTGGAGACGGCCCCGGCGCTGGAAGTCGTTGCGCCGCCGGCCGAGGCGCCGGCCCCGGCCATCGTCCCGCCGGCGCCACTGGCCCGCGCCGCGCGCCCGGCGCGCCGGCGCTGGGACTGGCAGTGCATCGCCGCATGGATCCCGCTGATTGTGGCGCTGCTCATCCCGCTGGTGACAGTTACCGCGTTGCCGGCGCTATATGGCGAACTCAACGGGATGCAGATGCTCACGTTCATCGTGTTGGGCGAGTTGGTCCTGGCCGCCGTCCTGGCCGTGGGGCGCAGCGACCTGACCGACGAGGCGCGCTTCATCGCCCTGCTGGCGTTGGCCGGCCTGCTGGTCTCCCTGGGCGTAGAGGTCGTCTACGTCAAGGATCATCTGGGCGGGACCTGGTACCGCATGAATACCATCTTCAAGTTCTACATCCAGGTGTGGGTGTTGCTGGCGCTGGCGGCTGCGGCAGCCCTGGCGGTGTTGGCTGACCGGCTGCGGCGCCGGCTGCGCGACCTGCGCGCGGTCTGGTGGGCGCTCTTCGCCGTGCTGCTGGCCGCGGTGCTGGTCTACCCGGTCTTCGGCATCTACACGCGTGTCAATGACCGCTTCCCTGCTCCGCCGGCGCGCGGCACGTTGGACGGCCAGGCGTACATGGAGAGCGGCTCCTACGATTGGGAGGGCAAGCAGATCTTCCTTGATGCCGACTATCGCGCCATCCGCTGGATGGAAGAGAATCTGCATGGGACACCGGTCGTGTTGCAGGCGGCCTGGGAGTTCTATCGGGCCAATGGCGTGCGGATCGCCTATAACACCGGCTTCCCGACGGTGCTGAATCCGCTGCATGAGGACGAGCAGCGCTACTCGGATCAGAAGGCGCGCCGCGAGCAGGATGTGTATCGCCTGTACAATGAGCCGGACACGAAGATGGCGCTGAAACTGCTCAATCAATACCATGTGGATTACGTGTACATTGGCTCCTTCGAGCGCGCCGCGTATGCGCCGGCCGGCATCGAGAAGTTCGCGAGCATGACCGACGCCCTGGATCGCATCTATGATGATGGCGACGCGCAGATCTATCAGGTGCGGGCCAGCGTCAAGACGGCCGGCTCGTACAACAGCGCGCCGCTGGCGGTCCCGACGGTCCCGCCGCGCCAGGCCGTCGAGCGCAACGAGAACGAGATCAAGCGCCTGCGCCAACTGGCCGACGCCAACCCGGCTGACGCCGGCCTGCAATTTGACCTGGGCAACCGGCTGCGCCAGGTCGGCGACTATGAGGCGGCCGTGGAAATCTTCCTGCGCTCGCTTAAGTACCATCCCGAAGATGTCGCCATGTATCAGACCCTGGGCGACACCTATCAGGACATGGGCAAGGAGGACGAGGCTCTGGCGCAGTATCAGGCGGCGATCAAAGCCGCGCCCAAGAACGCCGCGGCCTTCAACAAGCTGGGTGTGGCCCTGGCGGAGCGCGAGCGGTTCGATGAAGCGGTGCAGGCGTTCAAGATGGTGGTGACCCTTGAGCCGGCGTTCGGCGAAGCCTACTATCACTGGGGCGAAGCCGAGGAGCGCGCCGGCCGCCCGAAGGACGCCATAGAGGTCTACCAGCAGTTGCTCGGCGTCGCGCCCAATAGCGATTGGGCCAAGAAGGCGCAGGAGCGCTTGAAGACGCTGAATGCCGGTTGATTGGCAGAGGAGAGCGGGCGAGTGAACGGATTTGCGATGGGCGCCTGGAGAGAAATCCTGGCGCGTGTCTTCGAAGGGTTTCAGGCGCGCGATGAGTATTCGCCGGACTGGTTGATCAATCCACGCACCGGCCGGCGACTCAAGCTGGATCGCTACTATCCGGAGCTGGGCATCGCTTTCCGGTTCGTCGGTCTGCGCGGCCAACAGAACTATCGCCTGAGCGATGAAGAGGCGCAGATGGAGACCGACCGTAATGCGATCCGCGATGATTTGTGTCGCAGCCAGGGGGTCGCGTTGGTGCAGATCGAGCCGGAGTCGCCGGAGCCGTGGCTGATCGTCGGGCGCATCCGCTCGGCCCTCAGCCGCACGGCGCGCGAGCTGGCGCAGAGCAGCGCGGTGGACGCCCGGCTCAAGCGCGATCTGGCGCAACGCCTGGCACGCGCCCAGAAGGTCTGCGACGAGATTCAATCTCAGGTGCGTAAGCCCGACGGACTGAAGCTCTTCGCCGATCTGGGGCAGGATCGCCTGTACGCGCCGGCCAGCGCCGCTGCGAACGCGTTGCCAAAAGCCGGCCGGCGCTATATGCCCGGCATGGTTGTCGAGCACTTGAGTTTCGGGCGCGGCGTGGTGCAAGAAGTGCGCCCGGCCGCCGGCGATGAGACGGTCGTTGTGCTCTTCGACGATGGCACGGAGCGCAAATTCCTCGCCAGCCTGTGCCGCGACAAACTGCTGCCGGCGGTCTGAGCCGGCGCGCCTTGCCGGCGCAATGCAATGAAGGAACCCTATGAACGGCACAGAATCAGCTATCCACTTCATCTTAAATTGCTCCTGGGACGCCCTGCCGGCCGAAGTCCAGCGCCAGAGCCGGCGCTGCCTGCTCGATCTGTTGGGCGCGCTGATTGCCGGCGCGCAGACGCCGGTGGCGCGGCTGACGGCCAACCTGGCCCAGGCGCAATACGCCGGCGCTGAGGCGACCATCCTGGCCGGCGGGGGGCGCGCCTCGGCCATCGGCGCGGCTCTGGCCAATGGCTTCGCCGCCAACGCGCTGGATATTGACGACGGTTATCGTCCCATCAAGGGCCACCCCGGCGTCTGCGTCTTGCCGCCGCTGCTGGCAGCCATGGAACGGCGCGGCGGCCTGGCCGGCGCTGAGTTTCTGGCGACGCTGGTCATGGGCTACGAGATCGCCATCC
>CAIQJD010000559.1 GCA_903872005.1 uncultured bacterium
CGGCCGAATCGAGCCGGATGGCGACGGCGACGATCAACAACAGCGGCGAGACCAACGCCAGCGCCGTCAGCGACAGGACGATGTCCATCATGCGCTTGATGAGGAGCTTCGACCCGCTGATGGTGCTTTCGCGCATTCCCAACAACGGGATGCCGGCGAGGTTGTGCAGCTCCACGTGGCTCAGGCGCATCTCGAACAGGTCGGGGACGATGCGGGCGCGCACCCGCTCCCGCTCGCACTGCGCCAAGATCGCCAGAATCTTGCGGTAATACATCCAGGGGAGCGTGATGATGACTTCATCCACCGTGCCATTGGCGATGATCTGCGGGATGCGATCCACGCCGCCCAGGCCCTTGAAACGCCCCAGGTCCACTTTGCCTTTGTCGGGATTGTCGTCCACGAAGCCGATGATCTCGTAGCCGAGCTTCGGCTCGGCGGCCAGGGTCGCCATGACGGTGCGCCCCACTTCGCCGGCCCCGACGATCAGCACCCGATCCACGCCGACGCCGTGCTGGCGCAACAGGCCGGCGATGATGCCACGCGCCAGCCGGGCCACGCTCAAGATGACAATGAGCCAGACCGCCGCGTAGATGAAGATGAGCCGCGAGTAATAGAGCGGCTTCCAGAAGAAGGTGATGAAGACCATCACCATGATGCTGGTCGTCGCCCCGTTCAAGATGGCGTAGACCTCGTTGAGCCAGCCTTTGCCACGCGACAAATTGTACGCGCCTTCCAGCTTGAAAGCCGCCAGCAAGATGGCCGTCAGGACGATGGCGACGGGGATATAGGCGTCGTAGGTGACATAGTAGGCTTCGTCTACGGCTTTGAACCACTGTAACTCGTAGCGCACCCAATAGGCCAGGGCGAAGGCCAGGTTAATCAGTGGAATATCGGTCAGAGCCGTGAGCCAGGCCACCAGGCGACGATAGCGCGTCGACAAGATTCACCCCTCCTGCCCCAGAGCCTGCCGATAGACGGCGACGGTCTCTGCGGCAGCCCTTTCCCACGAGAAACGCGCCGCGCGCAGCCGGCCTTGCTCCCCCAGGGCGGCGCGTCGCTCCTCGTCATCGAGCAACTGGCGCAACGCCTCGGCCAGGGCAAGGCGGTCGGTTGGAGATACCGTGACGCCGGCCGACCCCACCACTTCGGGCAGCGACGAGCAGTCCGAAGTAATCACCGGCGTCCCACAGGCCATCGCCTCCAGGACGGGCAGGCCGAAGCCTTCGTAGAGCGACGGATAGACGAACACTTCCGCCGCGCTATACCACAAGGGCAGCTCTTGCGCCGGCGCGAAGCCGGCGAAGTGAACGCTCTCCCGCAGGCCCAGCGCCTCGACGCGGCGAAAGACCTCGTCGTAGTACCAGCCCTTGGCGCCGGCGATCACCAGCGGCGGCGTTGCGCCGCGCGCCCGCGCGTCGGCGTAGGCGTCCAACAGGCCGACGATATTCTTGCGCGGCTCCAGCGTCCCCAGGAACAGGACGAAGCGCTCTGGCAGGCCCTTGCTGCGCCGAAAGGCTGCCGTCCGCCCGGCGCTCTGCGGCTGAAAGGCCGCATCTACGCCGCAGTAGACCGTCTGGACCTTGCCGGCCGGCAGGCCCAGCAGCCGCTCCGCGTCCCGCCGCGTGCTCTCGGAGATCGCGATGACCCGCCGGGCGCGCCGCGCCGAAAGGCGGGTGAAGACGCGCAGATAGAGCCGATTGAGCGGCCGGAACCGCTCTGGGTACAAGATGAAGCTCAGGTCCAACACGGTCACGACGGTCGGCCCGGGCCAGGCCGCCGGCGCGACATAGGCCAATGCGTGCAGCAGATCGGGCCGCCGGCGCGCCAGGGCCACGGGCTGCGCCAACTGCTCCCATGCGATGCGCGCCGCCGGCCGTTCCAACGGCCCGCGCGTGAACGCCGCCTCCATGCCGGCCGGCGGGCGCCAACGCCCTTCGCCGGTGAAGGCTGTGAACTGGAAGTCGGAGGCGGCGGCCGGCAAGGCGTCCAGCAGGTGGTAGATGTAGCCGCTGATGCCGGCGCTGCGATAGCTGGCCGATAACGACAACAACTGGGCATTCAGCGCGACGCGCGTCGGCCGACGCGCAGCACGCTGGACGGCATGCGTACTCATTGTATATCATTATACCACAGAAAGATGACGGCTGAAAGGGGCCGAACCTAACGATTGGTATACGCTAAGCGTTTGCTCCGCGACGCGGGCCTGGGTGAAGTGTTGCAGCGCCCGTTGCCGGCCGGCCGCGGCCAGCCGCGCCCACTGCGCGGCGTCGTCGGCCAGGGCGCGCAGGCATTCCCGCAGGGCGGCGCTCTCCCCTTCGGGAAAGGTCAGGCCGGCCGGCCCGATGACGTTGGGGATCTCGCCGCAATCCGACCCGACCACCACGACGCCGGCGGCCATGGCCTCGATCAGCACGCGCCCGAACTGCTCGATCCAGTTGGGCCGGCTCCGCGAGGGCAAGACCAGCACATCCAGCTCGGCGAAGAAGGCCGGCATGGCGCTCGATGGGCGCGGCCCCAGGAAGGCGACCCGCTCGCCCAGGCCCAGCCGGCCGGCGCGTTGGCGCAGCGCCCCTTCCTCCGGCCCGGCCCCGGCGATAGCGGCTTGCCAGGGGCGCTCCAGGCCGGCCAGCGCATCCAACAAGATGTCCACGCCCTTTTCGGGGACGAGTCGGCCGGCGTAGCCGATCCGCAGCGGCGCGCCGGCTTTTCGGCCCGGATGGGGCGCGTAGAGGTCGGGCTGGACGCCAAATTGGGGGATGACGGCAATGGGGCCGGCATAGCCCTTGCGGCGCAAAACGGTCTCGGCGGCGCGATTGCCGGCGATGGCATGGCCGGCCAGGCGAAAGCAGGCGCGCTCCATCCAGCGGAAGGGGGGCGGGTAGACCCGGTACAGGTTTTGCCAGGTGAAGAAGAGGCCGCGCGCGCCAACATGCTGCGCGGCGCGCAGGCCCAGGTAAGTCGCCAGGTTATACGGCTCTTCGTCCATGTGGGCGATGTCGGGCCGCAGCCGGCGCATCCAGCGCCCCAGCGCCGGGTAATAGTGGATGTGAAAATTGCCGTTGAAGCAGATGGGCGAGACGATGAGCTGGTAGCCGGCCAGATGCCGGCGCTCCAGCGTCGTCGTCCCCTCTGGCCCCTTCCAGGATGGCGGGACGATGACGCTCAGCTCGATGTCGGGCAAGCGCGCCAGAGCCTCCAGTTTGGTCTGGTAGGCCCCTACGACATAGGCTTTGGAGGCCATCAAGACGCGCACAGGCTACGCCGTCCCCGGCTCGGCCGGCGCGCCGGCGCCGGTCTTCCCTTCGGCAGAGGTCATATAGGGCAACGAATAGATCAGTTGGCGATCCGCTTCGATGGCCGCCACGGCCTGACGCGTCAGGTAGACGATGTACTCTGTCGGGCTACGGAAGCCGGTCTCCTGGATAATGTCTTCTACGCGAGCATACAGCTCGCGTGGGATGCTGATCGTGGTGTATTTCCCCTTGCGATCCGTCATGCCATTTTTCTCCACCCCTGAACCTGCGTTGAATAGCGACCGTGATGTCTCAAGGACATTATACGTATGCGCGCCGGCGCGTCAAGCGCCCGGCATCTGGGTGTGTTTCAATTTTTGGGCGCGTGTGTAGCCTGGCGCCTTGTGCCCGTCTGACCCGGGCCCAAACGCCCACAAGGGGCCAGGCTACGACAGCCCCGATGCACGTCCCCCAAAAACGTGAAACACACCCGCCGGCGTCTGGCCGGGGTGAGGGCGTTTCCCTTGCCGGCGGTTCTGCGTTATAATGCCGCCATCAGGCTTACCGGGAGCCAGGCTCCCCTAGAATGAAGGCAACGTGACTGCACCCATCTACGTTTCGCTCGACATCGAGACGACCGGCCTCTCCGCAGAGCGCGACGCGATCATCGAGATCGGCATGATCAAGTTCGACGAAGAACGGGTCCTGGATCAATGGGCGACCTTCGTCAACCCCGGCCGGCGCATCCCCATCCAGATCACCCAACTGACCGGCATCACGCCCGACATGGTGCGCGACGCGCCGACCATCAACAAAGTCCTGGCGCAGGTGCGCGACTTCGCCGGCGCGCACACGCTCCTGGGCCACAATGTCGCGTTCGACCTGGCCTTCTTGCGCGCCGCCGGCCTGTACCTCTCCAACCGCGCCATTGATACCTTCGCCCTGGGCAATGTCATCCTGCTGCACCTGCCGCGCCACGATCTGGGCAGCATGGCGAAGGAATTTGGCATCGCGCGGACGGCCGAACACCGCGCC
>CAIQJD010000560.1 GCA_903872005.1 uncultured bacterium
CCTGGCCCAGACGCCGGCCGAGCCGAAAGCCTGGTTCCAGGCTGACCGGACGACCCTCACCGTGGGCGACCGCGTCCTCCTGGCGCTCTTCGTGCAGGCGCCGGCCGACGCGCAGCCGCAATTCCCCGAATTGCCGCCCCAGTGGGGCGATTTCGAGGTGTTGGAGCAGCGCGACCGCGCCCCGCAGAAGGACAAGGCCGGCGCGGTCATCAGCGGGCGCGAATATGTCGTCACCCTCTTCGCGCCGGGCGACTATGTCACGCCGGATACGGCCGTGTCGCTGCGCGATGCGGCCGGCGCGGCCATCGCCCTCATGCCCCAGCCCCTCAGCCTGACCGTGACCAGCGTATTGACCGATACGGCGCAGACCGACCTGCGCGACCTGAAGCCGCAGGTCGAGCTGCCCTTCAACTGGCGCACGGCCGGCTGGATTGCCCTGGGCGTCCTGGGCGCGGCGGCGCTGGCCCTGGCCGGCGTCCTCCTGGCGCGGCGGCTGCGCCGGCCGGCGCACGTCGCAGCGCCGGCCCCGGTGATAGACACCCGCCCGCCCGAAGAGATCGCCTACGCCGAGCTGACCCGCATCGAGGAGTTGCATCTGGTGGAAGCCGGCGACGTCAAACAGCACTATTCGCTGACCGCCGATTGTCTGCGCCGCTATCTGGGCGGATTGTACGGCGCGCCGGCGCTGGATCGCACGACCGATGAGCTGGCGCGGCTGTTGCGCCGCCGGCGCGCCGACGTTTCCATCGCTCGCGCCGCGCTGGACATCCTGGAAGAGAGCGACCTGGTGAAGTTCGCCAAGGCGCGCCCGCCGGCCGAGGAGGCGCGCGGCCTCGTGGGGCGGGTGCGCGCCTTTGTGGATCGCACGCGGCCGGCGACCGCGCCGGCAGGAGGCGCAGGGCAATGACGCGTTTCGCGGACCCCTGGGCGCTCCTGCTCCTGTTGGGCCTGCCGCCCCTGATGTTTCTCTATTGGCGCCGGCAACGCGCCGCGGCCCTGCCGGCGTGGCGCTTCTCCACCCTGCGCCTGATGGCCGGCGCGCCCCCTTCGTGGCGCGCCCGCGCCCGCCATCTCCTGTTCGTCGGGCGCCTGCTGGGCCTGGCGCTGATCATCGCCGCGCTGGCGCGGCCCCAGAGCGGCTCGACCCGTGACGTAGTGCGCGGCGAAGGCATTGACATCATGCTCGTCCTGGATATGTCGGGGAGCATGGCGGCCGAGGACTTTCAGCCACAGAACCGGCTGCAAGTGGCGAAAGAGGTGGTCAAGGAGTTCGTGCGCGGCCGGCAGTACGACCGCATCGGTCTGGTGGTCTTCGCCCGCCAGAGCTACCTGCAATGCCCGTTGACCCTGGACTACGACATCTTGACCCGGCTGGTGGATCAGATTGAGCTGGCCCCCGACATGAAACTGGACGATGGGACGGCCATCGGCGTCGCCATCGGCACAGCGGTCAATCATCTCAAGGATTCGACAGCGAAGAGCCGCATCGTCGTCCTACTGACCGACGGCAACAATAACGCCGGCCCAATTGACCCGCTCACGGCGGCCCAGGCGGCCCATGCCCTGGGCGTCAAGGTCTACACCATCGGCGCCGGCCGGCCGGACGACGCGCCGGTGACGGTGCGCGACCCGGTCCTGGGCGTGCAACGCGTGAGCATGCCGACGGAGCTGGATGAAGAGACGCTGCGTCAGGTGGCCGAGACGGCCGACGGCCTCTACTTCCGCGCCACCGACGCCAATGCGCTGCGGCAGATTTATCAGAAGATCAGTCAGATGGAACAGTCGAAGGTCGAAATCAAGCGGTATACGCGCTATCGCGAATTGGCCGGCTGGTTCCTCGCGCCGGCGCTGGCGTTTCTGGCGTTGGAATGGGTGCTGCGCCAGAGCTGGCTGCGAACATTGCCGTAGTATAGCGCCTTGTGCGCGTCTGGTCTTTCGGACGGCCACAAGGGCCGATGCTACGAGGATGGTTGATTCGTCGGGATGGCTGGAGATGAGACGATGCTAGATGCCCTACAACCGAGGACGGTTCCGCCGGGGGCGCTGGCCGCTCGGCCGCTCTTGAGCGCGCGGGCGACGCGCCTCCTGGCGCTGGGGGCGATTGTGGCCCTGGCGGTAGCCCTGCGCTTCGCCAATCTGGCCTCCCTGGGCTACGTCAATCATTACTATTCGGCCGGCGTGACGGCCATGCTACACTCGTGGCGCAACTTCTTCTTCGTGGCGGCCGAGCCGGGCGGCTCCGTGACGATTGACAAGCCGCCCCTGGGGCTGTGGATTCAGGCGGCGTCGGCCGGGCTGATGGGGGTTAACACCCTGGGCGTGCTGCTGCCGCAGCTTTTGGCCGGCTGCCTCTCGGTGATCCTGCTCTATCACCTGGTGCGGCGCAGCTTCGGCACGGCCGGCGGCCTGATCGCGGCGCTGACCCTGGCGCTCACGCCGGTGGCCGTGGCGACTGACCGCAACAACACGATGGATAGCACGCTGATCCTGACGCTGCTTCTGGCGGCCTGGGCCTTCCTGCGGGCTGCCGAAAACCGGCGGCTGCGCGATCTGCTCCTGGGGGCGATCCTGGTCGGGCTGGGCTTCAATATCAAGATGCTGCAAGCCTACCTGGCGCTGCCGGCTTTCTACGCCGCCTATTTCCTGGGCTGCGGCGAGCGACTGCTGCCCAAGATCGGCCGGCTGGCGCTGGCGACGGTCGTCATCCTGGCCGTCTCGCTGGCCTGGGTCGCCGCGGTGGAGCTGACGCCGGCCGACCAGCGTCCCTATGTGGGGAGCAGCAGCGACAACTCGGAGCTGAGCCTCATCGTCGGCTACAACGGGATGCAGCGCCTCCTGGGCATGGTCGGGCGGGGCGGCGCGCGCACCATGGGCAGCCTCTTTCAGGCGGGCAATACCCCCGGCCGGCCCACCGGCTTCGGCGGCGGGCCGGGCATGAGCGGCACGGGGACGGCCGGCCCCTGGCGGCTCTTCATCCCGCCGCTGGGCAAAGAGGTCGGCTGGCTCTTGCCCTTCGGCCTCTTCAGCATGGCCTTGATCGCCGTCCGTTCGCGGCCCCGCTGGCCCCTGGCGCCGCGCCATCAGGCGGTCATCCTGTGGGGCGGATGGCTGCTGGTCGGCGGCGCGTTCTTCAGCATTGCCGGCTTCTTCCACGAGTATTACCTGTCCATGTTGGCCGCGCCGCTGGCCGCGCTGGTGGGGGCCGGCCTGGCCGAGCTATGGCAGCTGCGCGGCGAGCAGCCCTGGATCGCGCTGCCGATCCTGGTCGTTACGACGGCGGCGACGGCCTGGCTCCAGTTCGGCATCGCCAGCGCCTTCGTGAGCAATTTCTGGTGGCTGCCGGCGCTGATCGGTCTGGGGGTGGCCGGCGCGCTCTTCCTGGCCGCCGCGCCGCGGCCGGATAATCTCCTGGCGCGCGCCGGCTTCGCCGGCCTCGTCGCCGTCATGCTGGTCACGCCCGGCCTGTGGGCCTATTGGACCAACGCCAATTCCAGCAGCAACCAGTCCTTGCCGGCGGCTTATGACGGACGCTCCAGCGGGCCGGCCAATCGGGGCAGCCTGTCAGTGAATCAAGAGCTGCTCAACTACCTGCAGCCGCGCACCAAGGGGATGACCTACCTCATGGCCGTGCCCAGCGCCATGCAGGGGGCCGACTATGTCCTGGCGACCGGACGCGGCGTCCTCTATCTCGGCGGCTTCATGGGGCAGGATCGAGTCAAGACCGGCGCACAGTTGGCGGAGCTGGTGGCGGCCGGCGAACTGCGCTACATCTACTGGGATACGCGGCGCGGCGGCTTCGGCGGCTTCTCGCCGGCGCAATCCGACGTCTCGGCCTTCCTCGCCTCAAGCTGTTCGCAGGTGCAGGGCTACAATGCCGAGACGCGCAATTCGGGCGCGCCAGACGGCGTCAATCCGGGCGCCGGCGCATTCCAGGGCTTCGGGTCGCTGCAAGTGACGCTGTATGACTGCGCGTCGCAAAACTGAGCGCGGGTGAAGGCGAATCATGCAATTTGCGCAACCGCTGTACCTCTATCTGCTGATCGCATTGCCGCTCCTGGCGCTGGCCTGGCTATTGGCCGAGCGCCGGCGCCAGCGCGACCTGGCCCGCCTGGGAGACGCGCCGCTGCTGGCGCAAATGACCGGCTCGCTGGATCCGCGCCGGCGGCGCATCAAGGGCCTCCTCACACTTCTGGGCCTGACGCTGCTGATTCTGGCCGCGGCGCGGCCGCAGATAGGGAGCCGGCTGGAGCTGGTGGAGCAACGCGGCCTGGATGTGATGGTGGCGCTGGACATCTCGTCGAGCATGTTGGCGCGCGACATGGCCCCCAACCGCCTGGAGAAGGCCAAGCTGGAAGTCAATGACCTGTTGGATCGCCTGCCGGCGGCCAATGTCGGTCTGGTGGTCTTCGCCGGCAGCAGCTTCATCCAGTTCCCGCTGACGACGGATATTGGGGCGGCGCGCACCCTCCTGGAAGCCGCGCGCCCAGAATCGGTCTCCCTGGCCGGCACGGCCATCGGCGATGCGCTCCGCAAAGCGGCCGGCGCGTTCGATCAGAAGACGTTGAAGTACAAGGCGCTGCTCCTGCTCACCGACGGCGAGGATCACGACAGCGACCCGGTCGGCGCGGCGCGCCAGGCCGCCGAGAGCGGCGTGGTGATTTACGCCATCGGCTTCGGCCGGCCCGAAGGGGAGCCGATCCCGGTGTTGGATGCGAAGGGCAACGTCATTGACTACAAGCGCGACCGCAACGGTCAGACGGTACTCTCGCGGCTGGATGAGGCGACATTGCAAGAGGTGGCCCGGGTCAGCAACGGGGCCTATTTCCGCGCCACCCAGAGCGGCCGTGAGATCGAGCAGATCGCCGGCCTGATTCAGAACATGGAACAGCGCGAGGCCGAAGGGCAATTCCTGGTGCAGCGCGTCGAGCGGTTTCAGATTCCATTGGCGCTGGGACTGGCGGCGCTGGCCGGCGAATTCCTGTTGAATGAGCGCCGGCGTCGCGCGGAGGGACAGAATCATGGTAAAACGACGTCTTGAACGCGCGGCCGGCGGAAGTTTCACCGCAGAGACGCAGAGAGCGCAGAGTTTCAGAAATGGTTTTTCCCCATTGGCTCCCATCTGGTTTCCTCTGCGTCCTCTGCGCCTCTGCGGTGGCAAATCTGCTGGACAGTCCCATCGCCCTGACCGAGAGCCGAGCGCGCCCGCAGTTCGCGTCTTGCCGGTGCTGTTGCTCGTCCTCTTCCTGCTCCTGCTCACCGGCTGCGCCGCGGCGCAGAACCGCAAGGGGAATCAGCTCTACAGCGGCCAACAGTACGATCAGGCCATGTTGGCCTATCAGGACGCGCAAGCCGAGTTGCCCGAACAACCGCAGTTACATTATAATATCGGGAATACGCTGCACCGCCTGGGCGACTATGCCCGGGCCATCAGCGAGACGCTGCAGTTGCGCCCCGACGCGCCGGCCGATCTCTTGACCGACGCGGCCTACAATCTGGGCAATTCGTTGTTCCGTCTGGAGCAGTACGCCGACGCCGTCGAGGCGTACAAGCAGACGTTGCGCCTGCGGCCCGATGATCTGGACGCCAAAGTGAATCTGGAGCTGGCGCTCCTGAAGCTGCAAGAACAGCAGGAACAACAGGAACAGCAACAAGAGCAGCAAGAGCAACAAGACCCATCGGGGCAGACGACGCCGACGCCCCAGACCGGCCAGCAGGGCGGCGGCACGCCGACGCCCCAGGCCGGCGCAGACCCCACGCCGGGGGCCACCCCGACAACGTCGTCCGCGCCATCCAATTCCCAAAATGGCGGAACGCCCACGCCGCAGGCCGCCCCAACCGGCGCGGCCTCGGCTGGCATGACGCAGCAACAAGCCTTGCAGCTCTTGCAGGCCCTCGCCGAAGACGAGAAGACGCTCCAGGAAATTCTGGCGCAGATGGAGCGCTTCCCGGACACGAATGTGGACAAAGACTGGTGAGCGATAGTCCGTAGATTGCAGCGGTTCAAACGAAGGAGAAGTCATGCGACAGGCGCCTTTCTGGCTCTTGGGGGTCGGCGGCGTGGGCGCGACCCTGTTGGAGATGCTGCTCGACGACGCCGTCAGCGCACGGATTGCCGGCCGCGCCGGCATGGAATTCATGCCCCTCTTGTTGGCCGATAGCCGCGGCTATCTGGCTGCGCCGGCCGGCCTGGGCCGCGACCAGGCGCTGGCGGCGCTGGCCTGCAAGCGCCGGGGCGGCTCGCTCCTGGATTTGCCCGGCGCGCGACCGCTGGGCGCGCCGGCCGAGGCCCTGGCAGCCCTCGGCGCATTGGCAGGGACGATTGGCGTGGACGCCACGGCCGCCGAGACGACCGCGCCGGCGCTGCTGGCCGCGCTGGAGGCCGGCGGCTGCGTCGCCATCTCGAACAAGCGCCCGCTCACCGGCAGCCTGGCGCAGTTTCAGGCCCTCACCCGCACGCGCCGGCTGCGCCACGAGGCCACCGTCGGAGCCGGCCTGCCGGTCATCAGCACCCTGACCGGCCTGCTGGATACCGGCGACGAAATCACCGCCATCCAGGGCTGTTTCAGCGGCACCCTGGGCTTCGTCTGCTCGGCGCTCAATCGCGGCGAACCTTACTCGCGGGCCGTCCTGCAGGCTGTGGAAGCCGGCTACGCCGAGCCGGATCCGCGCGAGGACTTGTGCGGCCTGGATGTGGCGCGCAAGGCCCTGATCCTGAGCCGGCTGTGCGGCCGACGGCTGGAATTGGCCGACTTGCAGGTCAAGCCGATGATCCCGGCGCGCCTGGAGGGCCTGACCCGCGAGGAGTTCTTGCGCCGGCTCCCCGAAGCCGACGCCGAGATGTCGGCCCTGGTGACCGACGCGGCGCGGCGCGGCCGCGTGCTGGCTTACGTGGCTGATCTGACCACCGCCACGCCGACCATTGGCCTGCAGGCGGTGGATGTCAAGACGCCCGTGGGCGGCCTGAGCGGCACAGATAATATTGTCCTGTTCTCCACCAGACGCTACAACCAGACGCCGTTGGTGGTGCGCGGGCCGGGCGCCGGCCGCGCCGTCACGGCCGCCGGCATTTTAAGCGATATGATCGCCCTGGCGAGAGAGGAGCCATGCCATGACTGAACGCATGCCCGTCACCATTCTGGGGGCCACCGGCGCGGTGGGCCAGCGCTTCGCGCAGTTGTTAGCCAATCACCCCTGGTTCGAGATCGCCGGCCTGGCCGCCTCGGAGCGTTCGGCCGGCCAGCGTTACGCCGACGCCTGCCGCTGGGTGTTGGATACGCCGATGCCGGCGGCCGTGCGCGAGATGACCGTCATGCCGATCAGCGCCCGCGTCCCGGGCCGCGTCGTCTTTTCGGCGCTCCCCGGCGATCTGGCCGGCCCGATTGAAGAAGAGATGGCGGCGGCCGGCTATGCCGTCTGCTCCAACGCCTCGGCCCATCGCCTCGACGCCGATGTCCCGCTCGTCATCCCCGAAGTCAACCCGGACCACATCGCCCTGATTGAGGCGCAGCGCCGGCGGCGCGGCGGGCGCGGCTTCATCGCCACCAATCCCAATTGCTCCACCACCGTCCTGGTCATGGCCCTGGTTCCGCTGCTGCGCGCCTTCGGCCTGCGCCGGCTGCACGTCGTCACGTTGCAAGCCCTCTCAGGGGCCGGCTACCCCGGCGTCCCCTCCATGGATATTGTGGACAACGTGCTGCCCTACATCGGCGGCGAAGAGGGCAAGATGCAGGTGGAGCCGCAGAAGCTCCTCGGCCGGCTGGAAGGGGGCGCGATTGTACCGGCCGGCTTCGTTTCCAGCGCACAATGCAACCGCGTCGCGGTGCTGGAAGGCCACACGGTCTGCGTCTCGGCCGAGCTGGAACGGCCGGCCGCGCTGGAAGAGGTGCGCCGCGCCTGGGAGAGCTACCGCAGCCTGCCGCAAGAGCTGGGGCTGCCCAGCGCGCCGGCGCAGCCGATCATCTATCGCCCCGAAGCGGATCGGCCGCAGCCGCGCCGCGACCGCGATGCCGGCGCGGGGATGGCGGTCTCGGTCGGCCGGCTGCAAGCCTGCCCGGTGCTGGGCCTCAAGTTTGTGGCGCTGGGGAGCAACACCATCCGCGGCGCGGCCGGCGGCTCCCTGGGCCTGGCCGAATTGTTGAAGGCGCAGGGGTATTTGGGCTGATGGCCGCACGGTCGAGGGTGAGACTGCGCGTCGTGGGCGTGCTGTGCCTGTTGGCCGGCTTCCTGCTGGCCTGGCCGGCCGGCGCCCTGGCGCAAGACAAGGTCGAGTTCCGCGCGGAGACCGATCAGACGAGCGTGCCGGTCGGCGGACAGCTCACCTTGACCCTGATTCTGAGCGGCGGGCGCGTGGCTGCGGAGCCGAAGCTGCCGGCGTTGGCCGGCTTCCGGGTCTATTCCAGCAGCCGCTCGCAAAGCATGTCCCTCATCAACGGCCAGCTTTCTTCCTCCATTTCGTATATCTATCTGCTGGTTGCCGAGGCGGAAGGGACGCAGACCATCGGGCCGGCCGAGATTTCGGTGGGCGGACAGGTCTACCGCACGCAGCCGCTCACGGTGCAGGTGACGGCCGGCCGGCAACCGAGCGCGCCGGCCGCCCCGAATACTGCCGGCGAGCCGCCGCGCGGCATCCAAAACGAAGAACTCTTCGTGGATATGATCGTGGACAAGGCCGAAGCCTATGTCGGCGAGCAGATCACGCTCTCCTTCCGCTTCTTCCAACGCGTCAACTTGCTGGATCAGCCGCGCTACACCCCGCCGGCGCTGAACGGCTTCTGGAGCGAGCAGATGTCGCCCCAGGCCCAGGGCCGGCAAACCATCAACGGGCGCTCCTATGTGGTCACAGAGCTGAAGACGGCGCTCTTCGCCACAACGGCCGGCCCGCAGACCGTCGGCGCGGCGGCGCTGGAAATCCGCGACTTCTTCAACGGCAACCGCATCTTAACCGCCAATCCCCTCTCGGTGATGGCTAAATCGCTGCCGGCCGCCGGCCAGCCGCCCGATTTCGCCGGCGCGGTGGGGCGCTATCAGGTCTCCGCCTGGCTGGAGCCGGCCGAGGGGCGCGCCCACGAGCCGGTCACGCTCTTCTTCAAGATCAGCGGCGAGGGGAATATCCAGAATGCGCCGGAGCCGGCCTGGAACTTGCCGGCCGGCATGCGCGCCTACGACGCCAAGAGCAACTCGCAATCCAAGTACACGAGCTACGTGGTGCAGGGCGACAAGACCTTCGAGAAGCTCATCGTGCCGGAAAAAGAGGGCGAGTGGGTCATCCCGCCGCAAGCCCTGGCCTATTTCGACCCGGCCGACGGCGCGTATCATCGCGCCGAAAGCCAACCGCTGACATTGCGAGTGGCGGCCGGCGCCGCCGAGCCGGCCGCACTGCCGGCGCCGGGCCCGCCGGCGGTCGCGGCGCGCGATATCCGCCACATCAAGCCGGCGCCGGCGCGGGTGGCCGGCGCAGTCACGCCGATCTACCAGCGCCCAATCTTCTGGCTGCTGTGGTTTCTGCCGGCGCTGGCCGTCCTGGCCGGCGTCATCTTCCGGGTGCAGCGCCGCCGGCTGACTCAGGACCCGCGCTACGCCCGGCTGCGCCGCTCGCATCAGATGGCGCGCCGGCGCTTGCAGCGCGCCCGGGCGCACATCGGCGCCGGCGAAGCGCGCGCCGGTTGTTCCGCCATCGCCGAGGCGCTGGCGCAATATGTGGCCGATAAGACCAATCGGCCAGCCGCCGGCCTGACCGAAGCGGCCATCTGTGACATCCTGGCCGGCCAGGGGGCCGCTGAGATGTTGACGCGGCAGTTCAGCGCGTGCTGGCAACGCTGTGACCTGGGGCGCTTCGCGCCGGCCGATTTGGATGGCGGCGCGCTGCGGGCGCTCCTGACCGACGCCGAGGAACTCATCGTGCAACTGGAGGAGCTGGCATGGCGCGCCTGATGAAAGAGTCCAGCAAGACCTGTGAGGTCTTGAAGACCTCACAGGTCTTGCTGCTGCTCCTGGTTCTGCTGTCCATGCCGGCGCGCGCCGATGGGCCGGCCCAATTCGCCGAGGCAAACCGGCTGTATGAGGCCGGCCAGTACGCCGAAGCGGCCGCCCGCTATGAGCAGATCGTGGCGGCCGGCGGGCGGGACGGCGCCGTCTTCTACAACCTGGGCAACGCCTACTACAAAGCCGGCCAGTTGGGCCAAGCGATCTTGAGCTACGAGCGGGCACGCCGGCTCCTGCCGCGCGACGACGACGTCCGCGCCAACCTGGCCTTTGCCCGCTCGCAGGCGCGCGGCGGCCCGGCGCTGCCGCCGGCCGGCGACTTTGCCGACGCGTTGACCGCGCTGCACGAGAGTTTGCGCCCCGACGAAAAGGCGTGGCTGGCCTGGGGGCTGTTCTTGCTGGTCGCGGTGTTGGCCCTGGCCGGCCTCTTCTTGCGGCGCGTGCGCCGGCCGGCGCTGCTCCTGGCCGGCGTGGTCGGCGCGGCGCTGCTCCTGGCGGCCGGCTCCTGGGCGCTGGCCGTGCGCCAGCAAGATGTGGTGGATCGAGCCATCGTCACGGCCGCGCAGGCGCCGGCCTATAGCGGGCCGGGCGAGAGCTATCTGTTGGAGATGACGCTGGGCGAGGGCAACGCCGTGACCATTGAGGAGCGGCGCGGCGGCTGGTGCCGGCTGGCGCTGGCCGGCGACCTGCAGGGGTGGACGCTCTGCGCCAATGTAGCCAGCGTGCGGTTAACGCGCCCGTAGGATGCGTAGGCAAGCCTACGCAGTCCATAAGGGGTGTGGATTGCGTAGGCTTGCCTACGCCGGCCGGCGCAGCCATCCACGTAAAATGCAGAAGCCGGCGGAGTGCGACTCCGCCGGCTTCTGCGCGTCTCCGCGCCCGCGAGCACCAGTCTGGACGCAAGCGAAATATGTTGTGAAATGTATCACTAGTTACGAAATAGCGAGATATTCAGCCCTCAGAATACGGAAACAGTTGACAGGTCGCCAATTGTGTGTTATCCTTATGTTGCCGGGGCAAGGCGATGGCCGCCGGCAAATTCAACCATCTCAGTGGATGCGTACAGTGCGATAAAGGAGTGGAACAGATGTTGAAAGTATTCGTTCTGGTCAGTACCCAAATCGGCGAGGCAATGAACGTCGCCAAAGTCTTGCGCCAGAAAACCGGCGTCTTGAGCGCCGACGCCGTCTTTGGCGTGTATGACATCATCGTGGAGGCGCAGGCCCCGGATCCGCAGGCCCTCAGCAAATTGGTCACGCTCGATATTCAATGCACGCCGGGCGTCACGCAGACGCTGACCTGTCTGGTGATGGATGCCTAGGCCGGCATAGCCGGCGGCCGGGCCAGGCCCGGCTTTTTTCGCAGAGGAAAGACAGGCCCCTCTGTGAAGGCGCCTGTCTTTCCGTATTCTTTCAGGGTATCAGGGAAAAAGAATGGCAACAGCAACGAAGCCTGCAGAAGTGGTGCGTCTGGGCGGGCCGACGCCGGCCGATATGGCGGAAATCGTCGAGACCGTCTCCAGTTGCATCCAGTGTGGCACTTGTTCTGGGTCGTGCCCCACTGCGCCATCTATGGACTACACGCCGCGCCAGATCATGCACATGGCGCAGCAAGGAATGAAAGAAGCCATCTTGAGCAGCCGGGCGATCTGGCTCTGCGCGACCTGTTTCTCTTGCACGGTGCGCTGCCCGCGCAGCATCTCGGTGGCCGATGTGTTGGCCCGGCTGCGCGGCATGGCCGCGGCGCAGGGCTACCGCGAGACGACCGGCATGACTTTCAACCGCTCGTTCCTGACCATCGTGCGGCGCTACGGGCGCATGTTCGAGCCGGAGCTGCTGATCCGCTACCATTTGCGCCAACAGTTGCCGCGCTTGCTGGGCATGGCCCCATTGGGATGGACGCTCTTCCGCAAGGGGAAGGTGGGCCTGCTGCCCGACCGGCTGAAGCCGGCGCGCGGCGGCGCGGACGTCCAGCGCATCTTCGACCGCGTGGGCCAACTGCGCCAGGAGCAGGCGGCCGCGGCGGCCGCCGCGCCGGCGCAGTCGGAACACAAGGAGGGGTGATTCCAGCATGACAACCTTACGCTACGCCTACTATCCGGGGTGCAGCCTGGAATCCAGCGCCAAAGAGTACGATCACTCCGTGCGCGCCGTGTGCGAGCGGCTGGGGGTGGAACTCGTTGACATTGAGGATTGGAACTGCTGTGGGGCCACGCCGGCCGGCCAGGATGAACTGCTGGCCCACTCTCTCTCGGCGCGCAACCTGGCCTGGGCCGAAGCGCGCGGCCTGGATGTGATCGCTCCGTGCAGCGAATGCTACAAGAACCTGGCGCGCGCCGCCCAGGCGCTGCGCGAGGATGCCGGCATGCGCCGGGAGATCAACACCGTCCTGGCGCCCCTCACCCTCAAGGGCAAGGTACGGGTCAAGCACCCGTTGGAAGTCATCGTGCGGGATGTGGGGTTGGACAAGGTACGCAGCCTGGTCACATTTCCGTTGGAGAAGCTGCGCGTCGCCTCTTACTATGGCTGCCTCATCACGCGGCCGCGCAACGACTTCGATAGCCCGGAGAACCCGACGGCGATGGAAGATCTGTTCGAGGCATTGGGCGCGCGGAACATGGACTATTACCCCTACAAGACCCGCTGTTGCGGCGGCGCGCTACTGTTGAGCCGGCAGCCGCTGGCGCTGGGCATGACGCGCCAGCTCGTCATGAAGGCTAAAGAGCAGGGCGCCAATGCCCTGGCTCTCGGTTGTCCCATGTGCGATATGATGCTGGATGTCTATCAGGCCCAGGCGGTCGGCGACGATGTGACGCCGCTGCCGGTGCTCTTCTTCACGCAACTGATGGGGTTGGCCCTGGGGATTGAGCCGGCCAAGCTGGGCTTCGAGGCGCGTGTGACGCCGGCCGACAAGCTCCTGGGAAAACTCGGCGTCGAGGGAAGCTATGTCAAAGTATCAGCCTAGATATACGCGTCAGCCCGAAGAACAGCGGCCGCCGCAACCGCGCATCGGCGTCTTCGTCTGCCATTGTGGCACCAACATCTCGGCCACCGTGGATGTGGAAAAGGTCGCCGCATACGCCGCTACCCTGCCGGGCGTCGTCTTCACGCAGCTCAACAAGTACACCTGCTCGGACCCCGGTCAGGAGCAGATTCGCCGCGCCATCATCGAGCAAAAGCTGGAGCGCGTGGTCATCGCGGCCTGTTCGCCGCGCATGCACGAGCATACCTTCCAGCGGGCGCTCAAAGACACCGGCATGAACCCCTTCTATCTCCAGGTGGCGAACATCCGCGAACACGTCTCCTGGGTGCATCAGGATCGGGTGGAAGCGACGGAGAAAGCGAAGGAGCTGGTGGCCGCAGCCGTCGAGCGTGTGCCGCTCCACGAGTCGCTGACCTCGCGCAAGGTGGATATCCTGCCGCGCGCCCTGGTGGTGGGCGCCGGCATCGCCGGCATCCAGGCGTCGTTGGACATCGCCAACGGCGGCTACCAGGTCTACCTGGTGGAAAAAGAGGCCACCATCGGCGGGAACATGGCGAAGCTGGACAAGACCTTCCCGACGCTGGACTGCGCCGCCTGCATCCTCTCGCCCAAGATGGTGGATGCCGCCCGGCACGAGCATATCACGCTCTACAGCCACTCGGAAGTCATCTCCGTCGAGGGGCATGTGGGCCAGTTCCGCGTCAAGATCCGGCGCAAGCCGCGCTACGTCAACGAAGATCTCTGCACCGGCTGCGGCCTCTGCACGCAAGCCTGCGTCTGGCAGGGCAAGGTACTCTCGGAATTCGAGAGCGGCATGGGCACGCGCGCCGCGGCCTACATCCCCTTCCCCCAGGCGGTGCCGCTGAAAGCGATCATTGATCCCAAGAGCTGCCTGCTCTTGTCGCGCGGCAAGTGTTCGCGCAAGTGTGAGAAGGTGTGCGGGCCGGGCGCGATTGACTTCAAACAGCAAGAAGAGATCATCGAAGTCGAAGTCGGGACGATCATCCTGGCAACCGGCTTCGAGCTGTACGACATGGCCGGCCTGCCGCAATATGGCTACGGCGTCTATGACAACGTCCTGGACGGCCTGCAATTCGAGCGCCTGTGCAACGCCTCCGGCCCCACCGGCGGCAAAATCGTCATCAAAGACGGGCGCGTGCCAGATTCCATCGCCTTCCTGCACTGCATCGGCAGCCGCGACGAGAACACCAACGCCTACTGTTCGCAGCTCTGCTGTATGCACAATCTCAAGCTGGCCCACCTGGCCGAAGAGAAGACCCACGGGCAGGTCTATCAGTTCTACATTGACATCCGCGCCGGCGGCAAGGGCTACGAAGAGTTCTACAAGCGGGTGCAACAGGAGGGCGTGCATTTCGTGCGCGGCAAGGGCACGGAAATCTTGCGCGAGGGCGACAAGCTGATCGTGCGCTCGGAGGATACCTTCCTGGGGCGCATCGTCGAAGCGCCGGTAGACATGGTCGTGCTGGCGATTGGCCTGGTGCCGCCGCGCGATATCGCCGACATCGCCCGCGTCTTCAACGTCAACCGCAGCCGCGATGGCTTCTTCATGGAAGCGCACCCCAAGCTGCGGCCGGCCGAGACCAACGTGGAGGGCGTCTATCTGGCCGGCTCGTGCCAGGGGCCGAAGGACATCCCCGCCACCGTGGCCCACGCCAGCGCCGCCGCCGCCCAGGCCCTCTCGCTGATGAGTCGCGGCCAGGCCGAGATCGAGCCGCTGACGGCCGAAGTCATCGCCGAGCAATGTTCGGCCTGTGGCGAATGTATCGTGGCCTGCCCCTACAAGGCGATCCGCATGGGCGAAGGGCACGCCGAGGTGGTCTCGGCGATGTGCAAGGGCTGTGGCACCTGCGCTGCGGCCTGCCCCAGCAAGTCCATCAAGATGGCGCACTTCACCGACCGCGAGCTGATCGCCGAAATCGAGGGCATCTTGGGAAGGATGAGCGAATATGAGCTTGCCTAGCGCGCCCGAACGGCCGACGTATCAACCGAAGATCATCGGTTTCCTGTGCAACTGGTGCAGCTACGCCGGCGCCGACCTGGCCGGCACCTCGCGCATGCAGTACACCGCGAATATCCGCATCGTGCGCGTGCGTTGTTCGGGGCGCGTCTCGCCCGAGCTGGTGCTGAAGACCTTCCACGAGGGCGCCGACGGCATCCTCGTGCTGGGCTGCCACATCGGCGATTGCCACTACATTGATGGCAACCACCGCACGTCCAAGCGCATCCCCATGCTGCGGCAACTGCTGGACTACTCCGGCATCGAGCCGAGCCGGCTGCGCCTGGAATGGGTCTCGGCCGCCGAAGGCGACCGATTCGCCCACATCGTCAACGAATTCACCGAAGAGATTCGCCAACTGGGGCCGATCAAGACCGTCATGGTGACTTGATCCCTTGCACTGAGGAGAGCCATGGATCACGAGGCATTCTTGAAGGCGCTGCGCGAAGCAGTGCAGGCGGCCATGCCACAGGTAGACGGAGTCATCGCGCTGCGGCGCGAGGGCGACGGCGTGGCCGCGCATCTCTACTTGCCCGGCGATGATCTCTCGGATCTGGAGAGCACGCCGACATTTCCTTTGCCGAATTCCGTGCGGATGATTCAGGCGCGTTACCCCGACAAGAACTTCGGGGTAGTGGCGCGCGGCTGCGACGAGCGCCAATTGGTGGAGCTGGCAAAGCGCCGGCAGGTGAACCTGGAGCGCCTGCAGCTCATCGGCGTCGCCTGCACCGCCCAGGACGCCCTGGACTGCAAGTGCGACGAACCCTTCCCCAAGGCCCTCGCAGTGGGCGAGATGGTGGAGGGCGTGCCGCAGACCTTCCTGGATGAGTTCATGGCGCGGCCGGCGGCCGAGCGCCTGGAGTTCTGGAAGCACGCCTTCTCCAAGTGCGTGAAGTGCTACGGCTGTCGCAATATCTGCCCGGAATGCTTCTGCAAAGAATGCGTCCTGGAGGACAAGCTGTGGGTCAAGACCGGCGAGCTGCCGCCGCCCTTCCCCATGTTCCACCTCATCCGGGCCATGCACACGGTGGGCAAGTGCATCTCGTGCGGCGAATGCGAGCGCACCTGCCCGGCCGACATTCCGCTGACCATCCTGTATAAACTGCTGCGGCGCGATGTGGAGCTGGCCTTCGGCTATCATGCCGGCGCCAATCCCGACGAAGCGCCCCTCATGGATAGCATCGTCTTCCTGGCGGACATGGACGTGCTGCGTCCGCCGCAGAAATAGGGAGTGAAGAGAACCGCCATGGAATACCGCAACGTGCAGACTGTATGTACCTACTGCGGCGTCGGCTGCGGCCTCTATCTGGAGGTGCTGGACGGCCGGGTCATCGGCGCGTACCCCGATCCGTCGCACCCGGTCTCCGAAGGCCATCTCTGCATCAAGGGCTGGAATTCGGCCGGCTTCGTGCATGATCCCGACCGGCTGCAAACGCCCTTGATCCGGCGCGGCGACGGATTCGAGCCGGCTTCCTGGGATGAAGCCCTCGATCTCATCGTCCGCGAGATGACCCGCATCCGCGGCGAATCTGGCCCCGATGCCCTGGCGCTCCTCTGCTCGGCCAAGGCCACCAATGAAGCCAACTACGTCTTTCAGAAGTTCGCCCGCTCCGTCGTCGGCACCAACAACGTGGATCACTGCGCCCGCATGTGCCACGCGCCCACCGTCGCCGGCCTGGCGGCTTCCCTCGGCTCGGGGGCCATGAGCAACAGCTCGCCGGAGCTGGAAGACGCCACCTGCATCCTGGTCACCGGCTCCAACACCACCGAAGGCCACCCCATCATCGGGGCGCGCATCATGCGCGCCAAAGAGAAGGGCGCCAAGCTCATCGTCGTGGAGCCGCGCGCCATCCAGCTCACACGCCTGGCCGACCTGCACCTGAGCCAGAAGCCCGGCACGGATGTGGCCTGGATCAACGGCATGCTGCATGTCATCTTGAGCGAAGGGTTGGAGAACAAGGAGTTCATCGCCGAGCGCACCGAGGGGTTCGAGGCGCTGCGCGAGGCAGTGGCAGAGTACACGCCGGCGCGGGTCGAAGAGATCACCGGCATCCCGGCGGCCGACCTGACGGCCGCGGCGCGCATGTACGCCACGTCCAAGTCCAGCGCCATCGTCTATGCCATGGGCATCACGCAGCACACGACCGGCGTGGACAACGTGATGAGCCTGTCGAACCTGGCCCTGGCGACCGGCCAAATCGGCCGGCCGAACACCGGCATCAACCCGCTGCGCGGCCAGAACAACGTCCAGGGCGCCTGCGATGTGGGCGGCCTGCCCAACGTCTATACCGGCTACCAGAGCGTGACCGACGAGAAGGCGCGCCAGAAGTTCCTGGACGCCTGGGGCGCGACCGCGCCGGCGCGCGCCGGCCTGACCGCGACCGAGCTGGCCGACGCCATCCTCGATGGCAAGGTGCGCGGCATGTACATCATGGGCGAGAAC
>CAIQJD010000561.1 GCA_903872005.1 uncultured bacterium
ACTGCCAACGAAGCGTCGATGCCATCAGTGATGGAGTTGAGCCGGACGATGATGTCATCGGCGTGTTGGAGATCGCCCTTGTCGTCATACCATTCTGTGGCGTAGATGTAGTTGATGGGGTCGTCGAACCGCAGGCGATAGACGCCGGCATCCAATCTTGACATATCGAATTGACCCGCAGCATTCGTCATGCCCACACTGAACGACCGATTCCATCCCCAGTCGCGATTGAACAGCGTGACTTGGATGCCGTTGAGGGGCGCAAGCCCGTCTGGTCCCGTGACCCTGCCGGTGATGCGTCCCATCAAGGAGAGCGAAGCATTGATGTCTGTTCGAGCTAGCCCAAGGGTCAAACTGATCGGCGTGGCATGCGCAAAGTCTGCCTGGTCATCATACCATTCCGTCCTATACATAGAGATTTCATCTACCAAACACAAGAAACACACGCGGTAGATGCCGGTGGGAAGCCAACCTATGTCGTAGCGCCCGCCGGCATCCGTCTCGGTGTGCCGAACTTCATGATCGCCAGAGTCGTAGACGCCAACCGCGATCTCCGTAAGTGGGGTCACGCCATCCGGTCCGGTAACTTGCCCAGAGATATGAGCCCATTGGTACCGCAGTGATGCATCGATCCCTGTGATCCACTGGTCGGCCGCGACCGTCAGGTCGTTCGCGTGCGCGAAATCTGGCTGATCCTCAAACCATTCGTTCACGTATACTCCTTCCCCATCGTCGTCGAATTCGAGGCGATAGGTCCCAGGATCCAGGTGGTCCAAGTCGTAGCGACCGATTGCATCGGTATCGGTGCGGTACTCTTCGTAGCAGTCTGGGGCTGTGCAGGCTCTAACGGTTACGGACATCAGGAGAGGCGCGCCATCCGGGCCGGTTACAGTGCCTGTGATATGCCCGAATCGCTCCGCCAAAGAGGCATTGATCCCTGAAGTCACCAGATCACGCTGCAGCCTCACGGCTGTGGCGTGGTCGTAGTCGATCTGATTGTCATACCATTCGGTTACATACCGGTAGCCTGGGTCTTGGAACTCGATCCGATAGAGGCCTGGGTTCATATCAGTGAGGGTGTACGATCCCACTTCATCGGTCGAAGCGGAGCCTGCCAACTCTCCTGCAGCGGCGTAGGCATTCACGTAGATGTTGCGCAGCGGGGTGATGCCATCCGTGGCCGTAACCGTGCCCGTGATGCTGCCCGATCGCACCAACAGGGAGGCGTTCACATCGGACGTCACCACGCCCGCCCGGACCGTCACGTCTATAGCGTGATCGAAATCCTGTTGGTCATCATACCATTCGGTCTGATATGTGTAGGAGCCCGCGCCGAATTCGATGCGGTACGAGCCAGGGTCCAGGCCGCTGATGCTGTAGCGGCCATGTTCGTCCGTATTCGCGTTGCCAACCCAATTCCCTGGGGCGACATAAGCGCGCACCGTGATGAATTGCAGAGCGGGGTGGTCATCCGGACCGGTGACGGTGCCGGTAATCTCTCCCCAGCGCGCCTCGAGCGATGCGTCAATCCCGCGGATGGCGGAGCCGGCTGTCACTGTGATGGGTGTCGCCTGATAGTAGTCGGGTTGGTTGTCATACCACTCCCAGGCGTACATGAACCGGCCGCCGAAGCCATCATAGAACTCGATGCGGTAGACACCGCTTTCCAGGCCGCCCATGTCATATTCTCCCGTCGAGCTGGTGTACGCACTCCCGACGGAGGAGAATGTGGGCGCGTTGAATGCACCCACGGCGATGTTGGAGAGCGGCGTTGTCCCATCCGGACCAGTCACCTTGCCGGCAATGTGGCCACGCTCGATCAGACAAGCATCGATGCCGAAAGTCGTCGTGTCGGCGACCACGACGACATCTGTGGCACTCTCGAAATCGGTTAGGTTGTCGTACCATTCCGTGGCATAGTGCCCGCGCGGATCATGGAATCGGACACGATAAGTGCCACCTTCCAGTCCGTCTATCCGCCAGCGTCCGGCGCTATCGGTCGTGTAGGTCCAGCCCCACATGCTGGTCGTGCTATGACGCGCGACCACCTCGATACCCGGGAGCGGCGTCACACAATCTGGGCCGGTCACGACGCCGGCAATGCGGCCCGCATCTGACGAGACTGTCGCCGTCATTGCAGACCAAGCAAGCAAGACCAAGAGCAGAATAGCCCCTCCCGTGCGCATACTCCCTCCTTCGTAACCACACACTGCAGATTCTCTGTGGCCGTCAAGCCCACAGGTCTTGCACCTCAACCGCTCCTGTCAGGTAAAGCGCGGCCTACAAATGCATATCGTGTCACACGCCTCGCGTTGCTCGCGCCGGTTCCTCGTTCGCGATGGCAGATCGCTACGCACTCCACATCTTTGTCCGGTGGCTGCTCGAAACGCTCTCACAGTACTTGGCGAAGCGTTTCACTCCGCCTGCGTGGACCGCGATCCCTATTTGTCTGCCCAATGTGGCCCGGACCAGTTGCCGCCACAATGCTTCTTCACATCGCCAGGGTTCTATCTCTGGTAATTTTCAAGCGACCAGTGCCTGTTCCGTCTGAACCAGGGTGTCATTCCGTCGGCTCTCCCGCCGGGGAAACGAGGCCACGCCCTTTGCCATCGGGATTGGGCACGTTGGATGCAGCCAGTCTCCCACCATCGTGCTGATGATTGGGATCGGGAATGTACCGCCGGCCAGCGCCGGCAGCAGCACATTCGGTCCAGACAGGTCGCAATGCGCCAGTCCCTTCTGCTCCATCGAGGATAGGACTTCTACCAACGAGCGGGCCAGCGCAAGACTCTGGGTCGGCGTCAGCCCGCGCCTGTCCAGCATGACTTCCGTCCAGGTACGACCATCCACCCAGGCCGTGAGGACGGCACAGATGACGTCGGGGTATTGGCGCAGCAGCGTGGCATGACGCTGGAGTGTAAGGATGGTGCGCCGGCAGACGGCCAGCCCAGGAAGAGCGGCAAAGCTCGCCAGCTTGTCAGCCAAGCCAGCGAGAGCTGGCAGGCGGTAGCGGGTCTTGAGCACCTTGAGAGCGCGTTTGCCCCCGTCGGGCGCCGGCAGTTGGTAGACGACAGCCTGTCGGCTTTCCGGCCCGTAGGGCATGCCGGGCGCGGCAGGATGCTCAGCAATCCGGTAGGTTCTCAGTTCCTGCTGTAAATTTGGGTGGAAGAACATGAGACGACTCCTGGAGCAAGTGCTTCATTCATGGCAGGCTCTCAACTCTGATCCAGTCTACCTCAAGTGTGTCCCATGCACAGTAGCTGCTCAGTTCGGCAGGGTCACCCAGCCAGACATATCGCGGCAGGTAGAGAGTCTGGGGAGATTTATAGAATTCCTTCCCATCGAGGTATAGAGTATAGCGCCCAACGGCATATCTGACGGTCATGGAGTGCCAGTTTGTATCGCGACCTAGGGCCGGCAAATCTCGGTGCTCTGCCCCTGAACGAAACCACAGCATAAGACCTGTTTCGGGGGCTTGGAAAACTCCTGTCAAGATGCCTTGCTGTTCCTCGGCAATTTGCCGCGCGTTCGCGTCTGGTTTCGAGAGACCGACTGGGAGTCGATAACTGGTGACTACAAGTGGAACACCACACTGTCCTATCTGCGGATACCGAAAGCGGAATTCTACCTGGAAGGCCGCGACGGATGAAAAAGCAATCTCCGTACTAAGGACGTATGGATAGCGCCTTCCAGTACTCTCAAGTCGAAGAACGCCGTCTCTGACGAGTATACGCCCTGCCCCATCGTCGACGTTCCACTTGGTTGTGTCAGTCATAGAACCGTTGAAGTCATCTGCCAATAGCACCACAGGCCGCGGCGGGGGGGTGCTCGTCGGCACAGACGTGGAGCTTGCCGTGGACGTGGCAATGGGGGTGAGAGATGGCGTGGATGTCCAAATCGAAGTAGCTGTAGGGGTTGGTGTCGGTGCCGATGTTGCCGTCAGTGTTGTCGTTGATGTCGGTGTCCAGAACATTGGTCCCGCCGGTCCCTGTCCTGCGCGCCATCCC
Organism: uncultured bacterium; assembly: GCA_903872005.1. The sequence continues at coordinate 4,008 of CAIQJD010000561.1, forward strand.
AGCCCGAGGACGCTCCCAATGCCAATCACAATGATACCGAGAAACACAAGTAGAACCACAGATGCATGTCTGTGGCCACCGTTGCCCTGCCCATTTGCCACAGCCAACAGCTTGATGGCCGGCTTCCCATTCCGTTCGTACGCCGGGCGCCGATGCACTATCTCCTCTAGTAGCTCTTTTGCCGCCGCCCACCGGTCTTGCCCTCCCAGCCGTTCGGCGGCATCGTACAACTCAGCCAGCTCCATCTCCTCCGCGCAGCGCTTGATACTCTTCTCCCACCTGGCCCACTGCTCTATACCGATGTCTCGCTCGACCAGTAGCGCCTTGTACAGAACTATCGCTTCTGCCCAACGGCCGGCCCCTTCCTGCACCCTTGCTTCCCGCGCTTGTCCCTCCAAACGTGCGTGCTGGACAAGAGCTTCCTGCAGCCGGTTCACGATCAGACTGAGTTCTTCCTGCAGAGCATCTTCAGGCCCAACAAACTGGAGCGCCCGCTCATAGAGCGCCAGGGCTCCAGCGTGATCGGCTCTCGTCTCTAACTGTTGGGCGCGAGCCAGAAGCCGACTCACCTCTTGAGATAAGCCTGGCTGCCCTGGTATCTTTGCGATCGGGCCAGTTGCCTGCTTTGGCAACAACTCCAGCCATGCACCAAAGGCAGGACAATCGGCCAGGGTCTCACTGCGCCAGGTCTGCTCGAACAGCCGCGCCGCGCCTTCGCCCCAGCGCTCGCTCAGCGCCACAGTCAGTATTTGGAGCCGTTCCCCGTCCTTCTGCATCTCCAGCGGGTCGAAGTAGCTCTCGCCCCAGGCCGCCGTCCGCGCCCGCTCGTCGCACCAGCCTAACATTTCGGCGATCAGCACTGCTCCGGCGAAGCGATCCGCCGTCGCGCTCCACAATTCTTCTGTCGCCGTGCCATGCGCATATCCTGGCGAGCCGCCTGACAACACCTCCGGCCGCTTCAAGCCAGGCCCATAGAGTTGCTCCACGTCCACCAGGGCCACGCCCTGCCCGCCGGCGAGCGCCGGCAGCAGCACATTCGGCCCCGACAGATCGCAGTGCGCCAGCCCTTGTTGCTCCATCGTGGACAGGACTTCTACCAGCGAGCGCGCCAGCGCTAGGCTCTGGGCCGGCTTCAACGCACGCTTGTCTAGCATTACATCCATCCAGGTTGGCCCTTCGATCCAGGGCATGATGACCGCATAGAGGAGATCAGGATACTGGCGCAGCAGGGTCTGGTGGTGCTGAGGGGTGAGGACGATGCGCCGGCAGACGGTCAGCCCAGGGATGGCGGCAAAGCTGGCCAGCTTGTCCGCTAGACCCACCATGGCCGGCACACAGTAGCGGGGCTTGAACGCTTTCAGGGCGCGCTTCTCTGCATTTGGCCCACACAGTTGATAGACGGTAGCCTGTCGGCCTTCCTGCCCGTAGGGAATGCCGGGAGCGGCGGGATGCTCGACCATACGATAACGTATCTCATCGATGACGAGTTCTTGATTTATCTCCGGTCGAAAAGGCATAAAGTTCTCCAGAAATGCGCTCAGTCAAGTTGTTTCCAGACGAACCTAGATTCCGGTTTGGCATCATCGGAGGGAGGCTGTTCATCACTGGCGGTATCGGGCACATCTATCCCTAACGGCCGCCAGCTGCCCAGTGGCCCTGCTTTCGGTGATGGTGGAGGAGGCCCTGCCGGCCCTTGAATCCGACAGCCGACCGGTTGGAACACCAGCCAGGATCCGTCCCATACGCCGGCTTCTGCCAGGCTCTCGTTGGGGCGAAGCACTCTGCCCAGAGGTTCAGCTTTGATCTCGTAGCGCACGGCCTGGCCGGCTGCATCGCTTTGCCATTGTAGGGCGTTGACGATCAACTCGGCTAGTTGAGTAGTTTCTAGGTCTGCGGGTACTTCGAGATCCCGGACGCGCGCCTCAGTAGATCGCTTAACGGTGACGATCACACGGGCCATGATCACTTTCCTCCTCTACGGCCGATATAGGTATCGGCAAGACGCGATTCATCACGCGACGCAACTCGGCGCGGGCCTCGGCGGCGTTGCATGGGGTGAACTCGACCAAGTTCTCGGCATTCCTGGCAATGGAACGCAGACGCCAGAGACCTTCTGATCCCTCAATCACTCCCATGCCTGCGACTTCCCAGCCAGAGGGACGACGCGCCAGGGCTGCCAAGGCGCCGTTAGTAATAGGCGCAGCCAACGCCTCGGCCAAGGCGTTGGCAGTTGCGTCCGGTAGACTCGCCTGCATCAATGCAACGCGCGCCGCCGTAAGGTCTTGCTTGGCAGCCAGGGCGCGAGCCTCGCTAAGGATTGCCTCGGGAAGCGCGGCGCGATCCCCAGGCGCCGCGGATTGACCATCCAGCCTTAGCGATCGGGCGGTCCGACAATAGACCGCTGCCGCATCTTTCACGGGCATGATCCGAATAATGCCGTCATCGATTATCCGCTGCTCTACAGCGTTCTGCTTGGTCAGGTGGAAATTGCATAGATCTGTCGGCTCACCGCTCGTCGTAGCCGTGAGCAACACCGAAGCGTCGGCTAAGGCCCATGTGCTGATCAATGTCGCAACCAACGAATCCATCATTACCTTGCCATTCGCTTGGATCTCGATATACCGTCGACCTGCCAAGTTCTCACGCGCACACGTCCAGGCAGACTCGATGTCATGGACGAGCCAGCCATGAAACGGATCCGTGATCCCCAGTAGCGTGTCGGCTCCCAGCAAGCCGGCTAGAAAGGCTGCCTCGGTTGGTGAGCATGCAATGGTAAGTGACTCGTCCATTATGGCAACTTGCTCAGTCATGGATGAAGAACTTCGGATTGAACGCGCTGCCCAGACCGACGTCACCTAGGGGCACATCATCCAGGTTGTGTGCCCCAGCCTGGGCGATACGTAGATCCGCAGGCGTCCCTGCCTGCTGGCCAGGACGGATCACTGCGATGTGACCGGGGTCAACTGCCATGGCCGGCCGGCCCGCGTTCACATGGTCTTGCAGCAACTGCATGCCTGCCGGGGTGCTTGGATCTACCTCGCGCCACCCTTGAGTAACGGACTGGGTAGCAAACCACCTGTGCAGGTCGGCAGCGGCGACTGTGGCAGGGTCGCCTTTTGTCCCCAGGAACTCGGACTTAGTAGGTAGTGGTACCCCCATCGCGCGCGCGACATCTCCAGCGAACGTGTTGCAGTAGGTATACGACTCATCTCGGGCATAGCGCGGATTGCCCTCCACTCCAAATTGGTCAATCGCCCTGGCATAGAGATCGGGGTGGCGCGCATCTGGTGTGCTGCCAATCGGCGCCTTGAGAGGGAATTGGCCAGGTTTACCGTAGATGCTGTCCAGGCCATCAGCAGGCGTGCGTCCGTCCAACTGTGAAGCCGGCATCTGGCGTCCGTCCGATAGGCGTACGACTTGTTCTGGTAAGGGTGTCAGGGACGGCACGGCAGTAGGTGGCGAACTAGAGTCCATCTTGTTCGTGAGGGGTTGCTTTGGAGCGCCATGTTCCACTGGAGGGATCGCCGTTGGGATGGGCGGCGGGCCGGATGGCACGGCTTGAGGCGACAGCAGGTCTTTCGTGGCTATCAGCAGCCCGCCGACGACTGCGCTCGCGGCGCCCAAACCGCTAGCGACCCAGGTCAGTGGAGCGCTGATCAGGTTCTGCCCAAAACTTGCGACGTGGTCTAGCCAGCCCTGCGGAAACGACAAGACTGGTTGGAGTCTTTGCCACCAGCCAGCCCACTGCTGTTGGGAAGCAGAAAACACGCCAGCGATTTGGTCTATCTGCATTGCGCCGGTGCTATCGGCTTCGTCGAATGCTTCGGCTTTGCGGTCGAGCAAACGAGCGAGCGATTCGGCGTGCTCCGCCAATTCGAGACCGCGCCATCGAGCTCTCTGCCAATCTCCGTCAACGCCCGATGACTCGCGCACCTGCCAATCAAGACCACCCAGTGCAGCGCCTAGGTTGCCAGCAAGTGAGCGCAGTTCATCAGCCTGACGCCGGCACTGAGATGCCAGGTTCCGGAGATACTCGGATTGAACCAAGATGCGAGTCATGTTACTCGATCCTTTCCAGTCGCGGCCACGACGCCGTTACACAACATCGACGTCGTTCAATACCCAGTAGTACCACTGCGGAAGCGCCAACCGTTGAGGTGACAGTGGCTGTCGGCGCGCTGCAACCCATCGGGGTGATTGGCTGCAATGTGTTTCTGGGCGTAGTTAGCCTGCTTGTCACAGACTGCTTTGATACTTGCGTGGACATGGTTCTTGCAGTTCGGTCGGCCACGTCACTCGGTCGCGAAGCGGGTGTGCCAATCGGTTCGGGAATTGACGTCGGGCCAGCTGTCCTGGTCGCCGTGGGTGGAAAGACCGCACGGGGGAGAGATCCCCTGAGCGCCTGTATTGTGATCACGCTTGCCAGCAAGCACAACAACCCACTGATCCCGATCAAGATAATAATGGCAAGCGATGGAGACCGCGTCGCGGATAACGGCGTCGGTGACATAGCCAGTGGCGGTTGGTCGCTAGGCTGAGCCGGCGTCGGCACAGGGGGAGGATCGTCGGCTGGTGGTTGTGCAGGTGCAATCGCGGGGCGGATATGTTCCGAAGATGGCTGGCTTGTCAGCGCCAGATTCTCGACCGCCGGCATGAGAGCGGTTGGTTGTATGCTAGTTGCAGGCTGCGATACCGCGATCTGGGATGTAGAGACAGCGGCCGAAAGCACCGCCGCTTCTAAATCACAGAGTTCGCTCCATATACCTGGCTCGTTTCCTTGCATGGCTCGCACACGGACTTGACAGGCTCCAGGCGGCAGAGGAAGCAGGCGATAGGGGGGAGCCACGATGTGCTCTGTAAGCGTCTCGTCGCCACGCACCTGTACCTGATAGCAACTGGCTTCCGGTGTGGGCGACCAAGTCATAGAGATACTGTCCAGATGAGACGTGATGGTCACGTCACGCGGCGCGAGGAGAGGCTGCGCATCAACCCACGCAGGAATCGGCCCCAGCCAGATTTCCAAGTATGAGATATCATCGCTCGCCGCTCCGTCGTGAGCGTCGTCCACCACGCTCTGTAGGCCAAAATTGGAGAGAGGCTGGCAGTCATCTAGACTATTAAGACCGTCGGAGTATATCATCAGGGATGTAATGTCTAGCCGACCGTTGTTCAGCAAGGGGCTGATATGAAGATTCGGCTGTCCATTAACAGGTCCGCGCCGGCTGGACCAGCGTTGAGCGGTATCGAATGAGTTGCCCAACTCGCTACTGCGCTCTCCCGCGAGACCCCAGAAACGCAGCCTCGAATCACCCATCCACGCCAGGATCACGCGCCCCTGGGACATGCCGGCATTTGGCAGATCTATACGCCCGCACACAAAGGTACTATCGCTGCCCAAGTCGCGTTTCTGTTCTAATACCTCTCTGTGCATGTTGGCCAGGTTGGTTGGCAGCGGATACTTCTTGACCAATTGTGTCGCCGGCGTTGTAAGGGACAACAGACGATTGTTGAGAGCCGAGCCGATCGCCGCATCGTCGCCGCTTAAAGGCAGATCATTCCATAGCCAGGCGACTAAGGCGCTGCCGAGCACACACGCGGCGATGTTGCCGTAGAACGATTGGCTAACTCCATCGCAAAGAGCGAACACGAACTTCCTGTCGTCATGGCGTAACGTGAGGTAGTCCTGTCCAACATCGCCGGCGGCCATCGTTTCGGCTGAACGGGCATAGGCCCAGCGGTGCGCGAAAACTGAATCGCGCATGAATTGGACAGGCGTCTCCCGGTCTTGAGGAACCTTCAGAGATTTCGCAGATAACTCCATAGAGCACTCCCTTGAAGTGAATACCAGGAATTCACTTCTGGTCGCCGATTGTCCATAGGTGAATCGAGCCCATGCGGGTTCCTACGGCCAGGAGCTTCTGATCAGGCGGGAAGGCCACAGAATAGGGTTGGGGTACATCCAACTCGCGCGCTATGCGGTAGGTCGAGATATCCCATAACTGAACTGCATTCTCTACGACTACAGCGAGCAACTGGCTGTCTGGGCTGAAGGCTGCCTGCCCAACCGACTCGTGAGCAGTCTCCAACCGTTGAAGCGCGTCGTCCGTGAGTTGCCAGAGGTAAACGCCGTCGTGCGCAGAGATCGCCAAGTACTTGCCGTCGGGTGAGAAAGCCAACGTGCCAATGTCGTGGGCAAGCGATGTGGTCCGACGTTCTTCGCCCAAGTCGGACGCGCGCAACAACTCGACTTCGTAATTGTCCAGTCCTGCCGCCAACCACTTACCATCGGGAGAAAAAACCATGTTTGCATCAAGCTGTGCGGTCAAGGTAACTACCGTGATCGGCTGTGGCTTGGTGGTATCGTAAAGCGCAATCATGCTAATGTTGTTCCCGGACACTTGTTCTCTGATCACCGTTTCGTGGACAAGATAGCGGCCGTTGTTGCTGACAGCGAAGAAGTTGCCGCCACTAGTTCCAAGATCGCTTGAGAAGCGAGTGATAGAGACTAAATGAGCCCGGATCGGTGGCGGGTCAAAGGCCAGCTCTCGCGAGGGCTGCGCCGGATCATGTGGCAGGAAGCGGAGACTGAACCCGTCAGATATCCTGCTATTGGGAAGATACACCCCACCATCAGCCAGGGCGAAGTCAAGTCCTGCGGCATTGGCAACGTCACGGAGCACTCGGCCATCTTGAATCGAGCGCGTCTGGAACGCGGTGGGGGAGATCGCGAGCAAACCATCGCGGTTGTCGAACACCACCCGAAGAACCGTAGCGCCAGTCTTGGCATCCAGTCGGCCAATCGCCCGACCATCGGCGGTGTTGAAGATATCAATGCTGCCATCTTCGCCAAGGCAGCCCCACGCCGCCCGCTGCCCGTCAGAGCGAATAGCGATTGAATAAGAGGTGGGGCCGAGTCCTGAATACGAGCCGCACCGTCCGGACGGCAGCTTTACAAGCCGTTTGGTTTCCAGGTTCACCAGGAAGCGGTCATTGCCCGGTGGTAAGCCCCCTCCGAGCAGAAGGCGATCATCGGGACTGAATGTTGCGCCATATAGGCCAAGGGACATCCCATTTGCGCCCAGTTGGGAACTTGTTTCCTGTTCAGTCAGTATGACCGCCCCATCGGCCACGCGGTAGACGGTGTCATCTAACAGGGCATAGGTCCCGTGAGGACTGAGGCTGGCCGATGGCAGTTTCTGAGTATTGGTATAGGTGCCCAAAGCGCGCTCAGTATCATACGGATTTGGATTCAGCGCCCCAGCTATCAACTGTCCATCGTCCCTGAGAAGCAGGTAGGCGCCGCCCCCATCCTCTGAGAAGTCTCGGCTGATGTCGAGAAGCAGACCGCCCAAGTCTCTGTGGGTAATTTCCTCGCACGTGCCCTCTGCCACAAAGCAAGAGCGAATTTGTTGGGTTCGTGACTGTCCGTCTGATTCCTGGTACACCTCGATCAGCCTCTCGCCATCCGAGGATGTGTAGAGATGACCACGCACGTTATCGAGTTGCAGTAACACGCGCGGCGGGTCTCTGGTGATGTCGCTGGCAATAACCGTATCTGTCTTATCACGGGAAAAGAGAGTATCGCCGGCAAACCAGATGCCCTCCAGCGCGGCGTGATTCGGCTGCCATTCGCGTACCTTCTGGCCGGTCAGTAAATCAGTGATGCGAACGGCGCCGGCCACACCTACGGCCGACGCCACCAACTTCTCGTCCGGTGAGATTGCCGGATACGCCCCTGTCTCGACGGTGCGGTAGCTACTGAAGTCGTCGCCGCTGTACAGGCGCAGCCCACGGGTGCTGCGCACCGTGAACCATTGGCCGCGTGGCGACCAACCAAATACTCGCCCTTCGTTCAGGACGGAGTCTTGCTCCCAACGGACCAACTCGCTCAGTCTGTCGCTGGTGGCAGCCATCAGCGTCGTCGAAGCGATGGTAGGCGTGGATGATGTTACTGTAGGGGAAGACTCCCGAAGGGGAGTAAGTGTGGTCTGTCGAAGCCAGGCCAATGGGCCGACGTTCTGGAGTCCTGCCAGACCGACGAGTGCAGCCAGGATGATGAGCGCCAACAGCCCGCCAATCGCCAACGGCCCAAGCGATCGGCGCGCGCGCGGCATTACGGCAATAGCTGGCCGATCTAGCGCAGGATCAAACGCGGTAGGCAGTGGCGTGGCAGGCAATGCATGGCGATTGATAGGCGGCGCCAATGGCGGCTGTATCGGCGCAGGCGGCGCCGAGTGGACACGCGCATCCAGGTCATTCGCCATCAAGGTTAGTTCACGTGCCAGGCTGCTGTTTCGGGGCGCCAAAGCTATGGCCTGGCGATACGTCTCCAGCGCGCTGTCCAGTCTGTCTTGCTGAACGAATTTCTGCGCCAGTTCCATGAGTGCGTAGATGGCTGCCTTGCCGTCGGCAGGCAGTGGCTCAGGGATACGATCTTGTGCCATCACCGGCATCGTCCGAGATATCGAGGCTACGTCAGGAAGCGCTATCAGCCACTCTCCGAGAGTCGCACAGTCTGCCAAGGTGTCGCTGTGCCAGGCGCGCTCAAAAAGGTCGGATACCCCCTGGCCCCATGTATCTCGCAGCGTCGCCAGCATCGTTTGACACCTGGACGTGTCTTGTTGCATTTCCTGGGGATCAAAGTAGCTCTCTCCCCACGCTGAATCCCGCGATCTTGCGTCGCACCAGCACAACATTTCCGCGATCAAGATGGCACCGGAGAAGCGGTCTGCATTGTGTGTCCACAAGCCATCCATTGCCTTTGTGTGGGCATAGCCGAATGAACCGCTGGGGAGGTACTGTGGTTGATTTAGACTAGGGCCATACATCTGCTCCACATCAACCAGCGCGACCTCACTCCCCCCATCCGTCCCAGCATGAGAAGGGAGCAACGCCGGCAGGAGCACGTTCGGACTGGACAGATCACAATGCGCCAGCCCCCGCTCCTCAAGTTCGGCCAGGACGCCGGCCAAAGAGCGCGCCAGGCTCAAGCTCTGTGCAGGTGACAGCGCTCGTTTCTCCAGTAGGATCTCCATCCAGGTTGGTCCCCCGATCCAGGGCATCAGCACAGCATAGGTCAGGTCCGGATGCTGTCGCAGCAGTTGGCTATGCCTGCGCGGGGTCAACACCGTGCGCTTGCAGACCGATAGACCCGGCAGGCCGGCATAGACCGCAAGCTGATCAGCCAATCCTACCAGTGCTGGCGCGCGGTAGCGCGGTTTGAAAACCTTCAGGGCGCGTCTATCGTTTGTGTCCGAGGCTATCTGATAAACGACCGCTTGGCGACCCTCCTGACCATAGGGCATCCCGGGCGCGGCCGGGTGCTCAGCGATGCGATAGAGTACGACATCTACCAGTATTTCCTGGTTCACAGTAGGTTGAAAAGGCACAGGTTCCTCCCAGTCAACTGGTCCGATGGGCGATTCACGTCAACGGTCGCTCGCGTTGGGCATATTTGCTGCCATTCAAAGTGATAGACGGTCAATCCCTTTCGCAGATCAAGCCATGTACATTTGTTGCTCTGGAGGTAACGGCTCGGGCCCGTAGATGAAGGTTGCATCACCACGCTTTACCCCCTTCTTGTCCAGGGTAACCCAAAAGCCCTCTCGAACATCACCAGGTCCTACTACGCCCGTATTGTTCCCCTCGCTGAGTTTGATCCTAACAACATCCGATCTGGACCAGTCAATATCCTCCACATAAGCAACGTGTCCATAGGTTGTGTCCAGTTGGACATCATAGCCTTTGCCTTCATCGTAGTAACTCGTACCTGGTTGAAAGGACACGAGAGCCCCTTTCACGGGCATCCTACCGGTCTCCCATCCGGCGTCCCTGGCATTGTTGCCCCACACCGCTCCGTTTCCCCAAGCATCCCATGTATCCACATTCCGTTTGGTCGCCGCGTAATATGTGCATCCATAAAGTGCCTTGGGTTCGGACGGCCCGTCTTGCGGTATTCCCTGCTTGATTCGGTCATCGAGAAGATAGTACTGGACGTGCATGTGTTTGAGGTTCAGAAGCCTCTTGATCTCAGCGTCCAGTTGGACGATTCTATCTTCGTCAGAATCTGCCAAGACTCTCCAAGGAGTGCCATCCTTATCTGCGCGCAGTGGCAATTCTGGAATGATTTGGTTGAGCGGGTTACTGGCGTGTTTTTGCAGTTTTGCTCGCTGTACTTCCAATTCTTCGATCCGGATTTGCAGGTCGCGGATGCGTTCCAACGAAGGCGCAGCGACACTGTCATTCCGCTCTATCTCGGCTTTCAGTCGGCCAAGTTCCGAGAACCGCGTGTGCCAGCCAGACTGATCGATCTGCCGCCACCAACTTGAGTCTCGGACATTGTCCATGTCCGGAATTGCTGCCCGATAGCTCACTTCCCACGACTTCCACGCTGTTGCCACGCCTAAGACGATTGCGGCGCCGACTTGGTCTGTGTCCCAAAATGCCTGGGCCTTTCTTGACAGGTATTGCGCCATAGTCTCCGCCTGACCCGCCAATGCGTTGGCTCGGCCGCGCGCATCGCCGACCCATCCATCCACGCCGGCTTTCCGGCGCGTCTCCCAGTCCAGCCCGCCTAGGGCGCTACCCACACGGCCGCTGAGTGCGCCTAGTTCTCGTGCTGTCAACTGCAGTTGGGAGCTAAGTGACCTTAGGCGCTCAGGAACAACCACAATTCGCATCGCAATCCCCCTTGACTATCATCAATACACAGGGTTTGCCCTTCCCATGTCAAGCGCCGCTTTGATGAATGGTCCCAGGATCGGCATATTGCTATAGGTGTCATAGTAATTCTCCCGTGCCTCACTGGCTTGGACAGATTCGATACCATACTGAAGCCGAGCTTCCGACCAAGCGTCTCTGGCTTGGTCCATTTCACGCATATACGTTTGCACCTGTGTGAGCTCGAACACATCCTTGATGGTACCAATCCCCAGCCTATCGAGCAGCAACTCCAGCCCCACCGGCTTGAGGGCCATAACGGTATTCAGAAGCCTTTCCAGTTCGCTTCTTGCCCGCAAATCCGGAGAGGGCAGTGGGGGAAGTTGGTCGTTTGCTCTTTGTGGTTCCGACGGCGGTGAGGGAACGAACTGCGGCAAAGGATACCTGCCAATAATGGTCTCCAGATCTGTAACTCCCTGCGCGTCGGCTTGCTCGAATGCTTGCGCTTTGTTTGCCAGGTACCGCGCCAGTGTCTCCGCTTGATTCGCCAGCGCGCCCGCTCGGCTTCGGGTGTCATTGACCTGCCCATCCACGCCGGCTTTCTGACGCGTCTCCCAGTCCAGCCCGACTAGGGTACCGCCTACGCGGCTACTGATTGCATTTAGTTCTTGGGCAGCCTGATGCAATTGGGAACTGAGTGAACGCAAGTTTTCGGGAACAACGAGAATGCGTGTCATCGACTGCCTCCTTCGGTTGCTCGTACGGTCGTACGTTTCTGGATCTGAGCTACCCAGGGAATAAGGAGCGTTGTACCAGCCTGACAGGTGGCTACCTTAACCTTACGATGACGGCCACGACGGGTGTAGAATCCCTGGCCTGGTGGAAACGACTTGCCCAACTCATTTAACGGCAGTTTGATATTGAGCAGTTGCAGGTCGGTGGAATCGCTGCTACCCAACACAAAACCGGTTTGGGCCTCTTTGAGAGCTTTGACCCAGGGATCGAAGCTGCTGTTGAGATCGCTCGACGCGCCGGCCAATAGGAGGTGGAAGCCCATACCACGTTCACGCCGAATGAGTTGATCAAGCCGCTCCTTTACGCCAAATTGGATGCTGGCCTGGAGAGCGTCGAAGTCGTCAATCGCTAACACGATGGCTGGATGCCCTGCCAACCAAACCCGCTCGTCGTCGAGCACGCCACCGGCCGCCTGACGAGTTTCCTCCAGCAAATCCCGACGATTCTTCATGGTCTGAGCGATCTCGGCCAGCACGGCGCCGAGTTGATCATCGTCCCGGATGTATCTGCCCTCAGCGTGCGGCAAGCGCGCCAATGGCCGTAATCCACCGCGGCCGAAGTCCGCCAGGTAGATGCGCAGACGTTGGGGCGGATATTGCTCAGCGAGTGCCAAAAGCCAACTCTGCAACAGCGTAGTCTTGCCGGCTTGCACCGGGCCAGTGATGAGAAAGTGCGGGCCGTCGTTCAGATCCAACAAGAACGGCTCCAAGTCGTCTACTTCCAGGCCAATCGGAGTGGGCAAAGAACCATCGGCGGGTGGAGTTGACCAGGTATCTTTTGGCGGCAGCAAATCACACAAGTTCACGTGATCAGGCAGCATAGGAATTGGGGCCGCGCACGGTCCGCTACATGCCAGGGCTAGCTTTTCGATAAGCATCTTGAGTGCTGCGGATCGTTCGGCTTCGGTGGTCCCAGCAGTTGGCAAAGCCGTCTGGAATTCGAGGGGCGGATTGCCTTTAATCAGGCCGCGTCCGATATTCGCCGCGGGTTCGATGCCGCCGGTTCGCCCTACCGCCATACTGTACTCGCTTTTGTCCGCCAGACGCAACGCCAGGGCCGCAGTGATGTTGCCACTGATCTTGGTCTTTACCACTGAGGGACTGGTTGCCGTCAATACGAGGTGGATGCCCAGATTACCACCTTCGCGAACGATCTGCGCCAATTGATCCTCAACAGCCGTATCCCGGTAGGCGTCGGTAAAGCCGGTGTAATTATCAAGCATAACTACAATAGCCGGGAGCGTGTGGCCTGGCACATTCCGGTAAGCCGGCAACGTGCTGACGCCAGCGCGCGCAAAGGACGCCTTACGCGTTTCCATTTCTCGAAGCAGAAAGCGCAACAGTCGTGTAAGGCGCTCGTTCTCATCGGCAAGGATTACACCGCCGACGTGTGGCAACGATGCCAGCGCGGTCAGTGTTCGCCCACCGAAATCTAACACATAGAGATTGACGTCCTGCGGCGTATAAGTGAGCGCCAGCGAGAGAGCCATCGTTTGGAGTAGGGTGGTCTTGCCGGCGCCAGGCGCGCCATAGATGACTAGGTGCCCATCCTTGCCCAAACTAAGGGGTAGAGGCGCCTGGGACTGGTGCGCCGGATCGTCCAGTAGACCCACGACTGGCTCCAGCCAGCTCTTCGTCGGCTGCCAGTTTTGACCATTGAAGCCTTCGGCTGACCTGATCTGTTCCAACGTGACATGCTCCGGCAGCGGCGGTAGCCAGGGTCCGTGCAATCGCTGAATGCCTTGGCCCTGAGCCGCATCGCGTAGATAGGCCACCAGGGCTTGTAATTGCGTCCCGGTTGCGTGGATCAACAAGGGTTTGGGAGATAGACGCAGAGCGCGCCGGCTGCCGTCTAGTGCTACCTCCACGATCTCGTTGAGGTCACCAGTGGCCCCGCCTGGGATATAGGCTGCGCCTCCCCAGGCAGCCTGGAACTCAGCCAGCGGGTTTGCGCCGACCTGAAAGTAGGCGCGGCCCGGCGTGTCCTTGCTGAGACCTGCCGCGTCTGGTTGCTTGAGCACTTCCTGGCTGTCTTCAGGCCGCTCAACGCGCAGACAAATTCGGAAGCTGGAATTGGCCCAGATTTCCTCGCTGACCACGCCGGCCGGCTTCTGCGTTGCCAGGATCAGATGTACTCCCAGGCTCCGCCCAAGACGAGCCGCACGAACCAATTCGACCATGAAATCAGGCAATTCGGTCTTAAGCTCTGCGAACTCATCGGCAATGATGACCAAGTGCGGGAGCGGCTCGCTCACTTGGCCGCTGCGGTAGCGTCGTTGATATTCATTGATGCTCGTAGTCCCTGCCTGCGCCAGGATAGTCTCGCGGCTATGCAACTCACTTTTCAGGGCAGTCAAGGCGCGCATGGCAATGTTACCTTGGAGGTTAGTAATTGTCCCGACCAGATGCGGCATCTCGCGGAAGGCATTTGCCATGCCGCCGCCTTTGTAATCTATCAGGACAAAAGTGACTTGGTGCGGATGGAAGTTTACAGCCATGGAAGCGATCAATGATTGAAGGATCTCGCTTTTCCCAGAACCCGTTGTGCCGGCAACTAAGCCGTGAGGCCCTTGACCTCCGCCATGAATGTCCAGCGTGAATGGCTCGCCTGCCGCACGCTTGCCGACCGGCACCGCCAACGATCGATAGGGTTCACTTTTCTGCCAACGAGCAGTTACATCCAGTTCCTCGATGGTCTTGACACCCAATAAGTCCAATAGCGGGACGGTCTTGGGAATTTCGGTGACCATGCTGAGTTGCTGTAAGCGAACCGGCGCCATGGCGCGAGCCAAGCGGTCAGCTAGCTCCAAGGCCGCTACATCGGGAGCGAAGGTGGTCTGCATCGTGGCCGGCGCGCTTTGGAGTAGCCGGCCTTGATTTCCGCTCACTTCAGCGACAGCCTGGCACCCTTTGGGCAATGTTTCGATGCGATCGGCCATGAAAAGCGAGTAAGCGCCCAAGTTTACATTGCTGGCGAGCAACAACGGTACAATCGGCTCATTTGCGGCTAGTTGTGCATCGGCAAAAATAAATACGAAGCGGGGCAGCGATACGGCTGCTACTGCATCTTTGGCAACAGCGTTCTGTACTCGACGACGATTGAGCAAGTCGAAAAGGCTCAAGAGGAGCTTGTGCGCGATGTCCTTTTCGCAGGCCAGCAAGCGATGACTGCGATCTTCAGTCCACACGTGGGGCAGCCAACGCAACCAATCCCACGTGGCCGCTTCATCAGGCGGAAAGAGCGCGACGATCTTCACTTCGTCCGGAGAATGGTGTGTCACCAACTGCATTATCAAAGCGCGTGCAGTATTGAGAGCCTCGGCGCGAGGCCCAGCGACCCCCGCAATAATGGCCTGGCTCAACAACAGGCAGATCGGGGCATCGGGCACCGTCGCGAATTGTTGCGCCAAGGTCTGCCCTTCTGTCTGTAAGGGGTCTACCTCGATCTGATCCGCGGACTTCGGCGTCTTGATGGTAGCAGAAAGCGGCTGCATACCGGTTCCCAGGCGCAATGCCAGAAAATCGATATCGTTTGGTGAACGTTCCCACAACCTCCTGTCAGGTTCCGGACGACGCTCGGCGCGTGCCACACATTCGCGCGGGCTTGGGTCATTAGTATTCAAGATCTGCTGTTCCTTGGCGTGTAAAACAACCAATTCCTGGCGGCGCGATGCCAGTGCGGCGCGATACTTCGTTTCGCGCTCGCTTACGGCCTTGTTATACGCCTTTTTATGGCCGCTATAGTTCAAAAAGGCGGTTACAGAACTAATACCCATGAAGCCGAATGATAAGAACGCCGCAATGCTGCTCGACTGCGCCACGATTAGCGTAACCACCAACGCTACAACCGCAAAGATGCCCGGCAGCAGCACCGGCAGAACCGACACCTGTGGGCGGGACGGCACAGGCTGCGGAGCCGGAATCTCCACATCCCCTTTCGGCAATTCCAAGGGATGGCGGGGCGGACGCTGGAATGTCGGTGGTGTGGGCATAAGTAGTACGCTCCTTGGGACGAGGCTACCCAGACGGTGCAAGTAGCGCACTTCACCGTCTGGTAGCCTCGTTCGGACAATTTTAGCCCTGGTCGGCGGCCTCGAAACGGGCGGCGATCGCGTCGAGTTGCTGGCCGATCTGGTTCAGCAACTGCACAAACTGGCGCATGGATGTCTGCCACTGCTGGAACTCGCTGTAGAAGCGTTCCTTGGTCATGCCCTCCCACTCGCCTTGCAGGCCATTGATGGTATTTTGCAGCTGCCCCACCATCTGCTCACTTTGTCCGCTGGCCTGCTTGAATTGAGTTGAGACCTGGCGAACCTGTTCCGGGGTAACTCGAATGCGTGCCATGGGTGTATCTTCCTTTCATGAGTTGTATAGGTTAGTGAAACGACGCTTTGGTCACTACCTGAAGAATGACTTCGCATCACCCCCTTTGCATCTATCGCACTCTCCACAGTCTGAAAGTGCCGTCCCATGAATTGAAAGTAGGAGTCTAAGAGACTGTTTGAAAAGCTTCTCACTGGCGCTGAAGCAACTGGCTAGAATAGTCGTCGGCTCCCTGGAGCGTTGCTCGCACAGGCTTGAGCCGAGTTTTCGACCTGTGTTCACGCGCTGGAGCAGGGAAGGCGACGCCCCAGTGAGCATACAGTACGACCTTTTCAAACAGCTTCTAAGTACAACTAGATAGATTCTGCGGCATTGGAGCCGATAATGGAGAGCACCCGAGCAGGCTGAGCGTTACGGCGCTGGAAGAAATCCAGGGTTGCGGCGATGACCGCCTTAATGCTCTCGAAGAGTTCACAGTATGTTACTTCCCGGCGAAAGTGCCGCCAGAGCATCTCCTCCGGGTTGAGCAGGTTCGATGCAGTGAGCGCCTCGAAATGAGGGACCTCTCGCCCATCGCATCTGATAGGTAAGCCATCACGGTATCCACCTAGCTGCTATGCTCCCCAATGCCATGACCAACCAGAAGAATGCCGAAAGGACGATAGCGTCCGGGTTGAATTGGGCTTGGATGATGAAGGCTGTAACAGATCCCATAAGAGCAGCCAGCGCGCCCTCGACTTGTCGATCCCTACAACGACGGAAGGCACTGAAAGCAAGTCGGTAGAAGCCGACGATCACGCCCAACAGCGCTGACAGTCCGACAACGCCGGCAGCCATTAATTGATCCAAAAAGAGGTTGTGCGGGTCGTCCACGATGACATCTAGTCCCTCGAAGCGAGCCAACTCTGGGGGATAGTGGGCTGCAAAGACTCCTACGAACTGCTGCGGGCCGTAGCCCAGCAGCCAACGGCTTCTGACAAGCCCCAACGTCGTCTGCCAGATCGTCAGCCTAGCGTTGACAGAAGCAACGCGCAATTCGCCGAAAGGCATCTCTTGCCCGAGTCTAATATCGCTTTCCGGAGTATTCCATCTCGGTAGGGCTGTCACGTTCATGGCCGTATATAGCCAAACGCCGGCAGGCAAAACGACCACAGCAATGCCACATAACACCTGGCTGCGTCGTCGCTGCGCCAGTAGTCCCAGGAATATGAGTACACCGCCCAGGAGGCTCAGCCAAGCCGCTCGCGCTAACGTCAGCCACAGACAACTAACCTGCAAAGCTAGCACGAGGGCGTATCGCAACCGACTCCCAAGTTCGCTCGCACTTGCGATATGAGAAAGCGTGAAAGGGACTATCATTGCTAGGTACGCGCCCAGGAAGTTCGACCGTCCCATCGTTGAAAACACCGGCGAGACTGAATTGGTAATCCAGTACAATGGGTCGAGACCAAGGAACTGACTTAGCCCGTAGATGGCAACCGGAACGCTGCCGAGGATGAGAGCTGTCCCCACGCGATCAAACTGTGTTCTGGTCTGCAAGCCGCTGGAAACGAGCATGAAGAAAACCACTGTGCATAGAACTGTGATCGTTCCCTGTGGACTGTCGCTTGGTCCCCACAGGCTTATCCGTGGAGCGACTGCCGTCACTGTCGCGAACACATAGACGAACATGTAGACCAGCACGGGCAATGCCAGCGGATTTTTGTCGCCCCATTCGTGCAGGCTCGTCCAGACGGTCGTTCCGGCGGTGTATGATCGGGGCCTTGCCTGCAAAATCCACGCAATCGCTGCCCCGGCAGCCATTATTGCCGTAGTATTTCGGAAGAGCGCCAGCTTGGCCGGCTCGAAGGGCAGCTTAGCCCAAGGATTGAACCAGAGCGGCAACACAAGAGCCACGACTAGGCCACCCGCATCAACGATGAAACGTTGCATGTGACCGACCGCCGTTCGCATTATGACCTCCGACCGCGCATCCGCCGGCGAATGGCTTGCATCGGCCTGTCTACGATGAGCGCCAAGCCAATTAGGAAGCCAAAGCTTAGCAGGCCCCCCGTCCGAGCAGTTTGACCGAGGCTAGGAATGCTCCGGAGCAGTGAACTGCGCGTGGTCTTGTTAGGTGGGGTTCGCGTAGGCGTCGGGGGCGGTGGGATGGGCTGCGTTGTAACGAACACCTCGTCAATATAGATTGTCCCGCTGCTGGGTTGGCCGTCTGGAACGCCGTCCAAGATCAAAGCATAGAACTTCACGGGGAAGTCGAGATTCCCACTATCTGGCCCGCTAATGTGACTGTTGGGCCAGCCGCGCTGTTCGTCAAACCAGGCTGTCATCTGTTGCCAGCCCTGATGTTGGACCTGCCCGAACGTATATGAACGAACTTCACCTGCAGCATCTTGGATCCAAGCATTTAGAAAGTGACCTGACTCGTTGCCATAGACCCAAGCCGTGATGCCGGTAGGTTGTCCGGACATCTCTACTGACGGCCGCGCTAGGAAGGCGACGTAGTTGTCTACTACAGCCGGGAAATCGTAGGCGAGCCGTCCGCTATAGCTTCCAGCGCGGACTTGCGCATTCGAACGGTCAAGTTGGCCATAGGGCTGATCACCGCGTCGCCAAGTCATATCCTGCTCGAAGTCCAGAACCAAGCCTGGTCGCTGTTGAGACCGGGCAACGGCGGTTGCTGCCTGATCTGTCTCCTGTGCCCTGGCTTGGGATTGGATGGCCGCCTGTGCTGTCGCTGTTCCGCCGGCTTGGACGGTTGCTCGTGCTATGGCCGCTGTAGCTGCCACTGCTTGTTCTGTCGCCTGTGCTTGCTGAGTCGCACGCGCCTCAGCCGTAGCGGTACCGGCTTGGCCAAGCGCATCTTGTGTTGAGCGTGCTTGGGCTGTCTCTGTGGCGCGTTCACTCCCAATTGCAGATGCCGTTTGCCTTGCTTGCGCAGTCACTGTTGCGCGCTCAGCACTGATGGCATCCAGAGTACGCTGCGCCTGAATAGTCTGTATTGCTCGTTCGGCTGCAATGGCTGTTGTAGTCACCATTGCTTGCCCTGTAGCCTGTGCTTGCTGGGTGGCCAAAGCGTCAGCCGTGTTTTGCGCTTTCACCGTCACCGTTAGCCAAGGCGCAGCCAGCGCGGTAGCCGTAGCGTTCGACTTCTCCTCACTGTTCGCCTCCCATTGTCTGTAGAGATACCACCCCCCGATGCCAATCGCGCCAACCACGAGAACGATCATGATGCCGGTGAGAAGAGCCCGCCAGAACGGCACAGCCGGAGGCCGCCTTCTTCGGCGCGCTAACTCGTGCTTGACAGTCTCTTGAAGATCACGTACTCGATTCCCGCCGCGCGCATAGTCCGGATGGCGTCGGGCGATCGCGTCTAGCAGTTCAGCCGCGGACTCCCACCGACTGCCGGCGATCGCCTGTTCAGCCGCACTGAATAGGCTCGCCCATTCGATCTCCTCCCTACACGCCTCTAATGCACCTTGCCAGATCTGCTGCTGTTGGGAGGTAATCTTCTCTTGAAGCAGGCTTTCATAGATGTCCGCGGCTTCCCGCCAACGTCCAGCGTTCATGAAGGCTTGTGCCTGGTCGGCCCGTTGATCTCTCTGAATATTCTGCCGTTGCTGTTTCTGAAGGTGACTGATGATCTGGACCAACTCATCTTGCATGGCCGGACTAGCCGTGGCACGTTGGGCATCCTGGCAGGAATGTATTGCGCCGGCCAAGTCGCCTTCCTTCTCCTCGAGTTGAGCTCGAGCAAGCAGCAAGCTGACTGTATCTACAACGGGTTGAGCGGACTGGCTTGGCCTCGTGCATGAGTGCTCCGGTAACGATACCAGCCATTCGCCAAATGTCGCACAATCGGCTAGCGTCTCGCTGTGCCAGGCGCGTTCAAACAATCCGGCGATGACATCGCCCCAACGTTCACGCAACGTGGAAGCCAGGAGACGATAGCGGTTGTTATCGGTCTGTATTTCACTCGGATCAAAGTAGTGTTCGCCCCAAGCCGCCTGCTGCACGCGCGGATCACACCAACCCAGCATCTCGGCGACTAGAACAGCGCCTGCGAAGCGATCAGCATCACTAGACCAGAGACCATCTGGAGCGGTCCTATGGGCATAGCCTGGCGAGCCGCCGGGGAGAATGGCGGGGCGCTCAAGGCCTGGTCCGTAAAGCTGCTCGACATCTACCAGGGCAACATCACTCAGATTGCTAGCTCTTTCCCTTTCACTGGGGCGCAGAAGACCCGGCAGGAGGAGGTTGGGGCCAGAGAGATCGCAGTGGGCAATATTACTTTGCTCCATCTCCGAGAGAGTGCTGATCAATGCCCGCGCCACGGTCAGGCTTTGGTCCTGCGATAGCACACCGTCCTGGGGATCGTCTCGGCGGAGTACGACTTCCATCCACGTCGGGCCATCAATCCATGGCATCAAGACGGCGTAGGTGAGATCAGGGTATTGTCTTAGCAAAGCTGCATGGCGCTGCGGTGTGAGTACTGTGCGTTTGCAGACGGCCAGCCCGAGCGTTTCCGCAAATGGCCGGAGTTTCTGCGAAAGGCCAACCAGGGATGGGAGTCGATAGCGTTGCTTGAAGACTTTGAGCGCACACATGTCCGTAGAGCAATCCAGCCGATATACTACGGCCGCGCGGCCTTCTTGTCCATAGGGTACGCCTGGGGCAACTGGATGTTCAGCGATCTGCCAGCGCCTACCCTCTAGCGTCAGTTCGAGATTGACCTCAGCTTGAAAAGTCATAAGAGACGCTCCGTGGCTATCTGACAGGCGTTGCCGCTGACATCTGAAAACCCATGGCAACCAGTTCCGGGCTCATACCTGGAAACAGCATCAATGCACAATCAGCAAGTTGATAGCCGTTTTCGAGCATCATGGCTCTATAGCTGGTTGGCACAGATGAAGATACAGCGCGTAGCTTGCGAGCATAGTCATTTGTCAACTTGGTATCGGGCAAAATGCCGGGCCATCTGCTTGGATCCCCGATAGGCTGAGGCAATATCTTGTCCGAGATGAAGATGTTTTCCACTAGTACGTTGCCGTCCGGCACGCTCATCTCCATGATGCGTTTCACGATGGGTTCGGGATCGGTGCCCGTATATTCGCCATCCGTCATGTGGCAGACCAACGGAGCCGGACAGGCGCGTAAGTTAGGCAGTTCTACCTGAAGGCATTTCTCGGCTTGAGCAAACGCGGTCGCGGTCTCGGTTGTGCGCATAGGGCTGAGATCAGGAATACCCATATGTGCGACCTGATCTACGGTCTTGATTCCGTCCAATAGATCATAGACGTGGTCGCTATAGGCAATCATGGCAATACGATACCGAGGTGAGAGACGGCCGCCTTTTGTGGATCGAAAGACCATCTGGCGTAGTACTACGGTGAGAGCCTCCATGACAACATCGATCCGCCGCGCCCCATTAAGGGATTGCCCCATGGACGCGCTGACATCCAACAGATAGATGATTAGTGCAGGCGTTTTGGCAGTCGCCATTAGCTCATAGGGCATCTTGTAGGCTCCTGTCCGGTGCTGATGAAATACAAATCCAGAGTGAAAGAGGGCCCAATGAACTGGTCAAATCGGTAAACCCGGGTACAAGAAAGGTCGGGAATCTCGGTTCCTGATTCTGCAAAGGACTAATGCACCCACAGCCTGCCAGCTATCGCTTGCTGGACCCATTCTGTTGTCGTGAAGTGACCTGACAGTACATGCTCCAGTATACATCGAATTTTAGAAAAGTGCAATGCAAGGTTCCGCAGGGTGCGTTTTTCGGTAAGAACATATACCTACACTTATTTTCATGCTCAGTCGTCGAGACGAACAATATGAGGTGGTGTTGGCGGACTAACTCGATGTGTTCTACCACAATTCGCTCACTATGGTCAATCAGTTGGCCGATCTCCTCGGCGTAGCGATTTTCCTGCAAGAGGAGTCTGACTCTCCTCCGTAGTCTTCGAGATAACGCTCAATGCTCTCCGGGTCGGGTTGCGTCTTGTCGTCAATTCCAGTGGACATAGCGTTGTTCGCAGAGAGGCGCGCAATCTGGTCTGTGTGCATCAGCCTGCTGCACTTGTCCATCTCTAGACCTTTGAACAATATGAGTTCACTTGTGTGGTCTTCCCAAATGACAAGCCAAGTGGCGCACGCTTTCCAGTTTCAAGAACGGGTAGGGGTGATCGCGCGTGTGCTAGAATACCCCTATGTCCTGGCAAGCGTGGTACCAAGACATCTACCTCCAATCCCAACACTGGCTAAGCTTTCGGGCGCACGCCCTGTCTCGCCGGCCCTTCTGCCAGCTCTGTCACTCCCCATATTCCCTCCAAGTCCATCATAGAAACTACCGCCATCTCTGGCGCGAAACCCTCGATGACGTGTCCGTGCTCTGCGATCGCTGCCACGACCGGG
>CAIQJD010000562.1 GCA_903872005.1 uncultured bacterium
ACGTGCTGACCACATTGGCCGCCCAGGCCGCCATCGCGCTGGAGAACAGCCGGCTCATCACCGAGCTACAAAAAGCCTACGAAGAACTCAATCAACTGGATCGTCTGAAGAGTGAGTTCATCGCCGTGGCCTCACACGAACTCCGCACGCCCCTGGCAGTCATCCTGGGCTACGTCACCTACCTGCAACGCGACGCCATCGGCGACCTGCGCGAGCAACTGGATGTGGTGGTGCGTAGCGCCCTGCGCTTGCGCTCACTTATTGACGACATGACCAACCTGCGTCATGTGGAAGCCGGCGAGGTCGAGCTGCAACGGGAACAATGCGACTTCGTCGAGTTGGTGCAAGGAGTCGTCAATGAGTTTGCCAGCCTCGCGGCCGCCAAGCGCCAGACGTTGCAGACGCGCTTCCCGGCTCCCACGATCAATGCCAGCCTGGATCGGGACAAGATCCGCGTCGCGCTGGGCAACCTCCTCTCCAATGCTATCAAGTTCACCCCAGATGGGGGCGCGATAGACGTGACCGTCACGATGGACGACGCCCAGATCGCCGTCGCCGTACGCGACACCGGCATCGGCATCTCCCCGAATGAACTCAAGCGCATCTTTGATCGGTTCTATCAGATCGAGCCGGCGTATACGCGCCGCTTCGAAGGGATGGGCCTGGGCCTTTCCATCACCAAGAGCATGGTCGAGATTCACGGCGGCGCTATTGAGGTCGAAAGCCAACCCGGCAGCGGGAGCACTTTCACCATCCGTCTGGCGCGCTTTGGGCCGCCGGCGCTGTGCGAGTAGGGAGTATACCGCCGGCTGGCGCACTTGTCAAACAAATGTTCGCTCTCATTAAACATAGAAAGGGGATAAGAGAAGAAAATGGCAACCTTTGGAGAACTCTATCAAGTTGCAGACTGGAAGAAGGAAAAGCACGCGCCGGTGATCGAATGCGCCGCGGAAGTCAAGGCCGGCGAGATCACGCGCATCATCGTCAGCGTAGGCAAGGAAATCGCGCACCCCAATACCACAGAACATCACATTAGTTGGATCGAGCTTTACTTTCAGGGGGGAAGGCGACAAGTTCCCCGTGCAGCTCGGCCGCTTCGACTTCACCGCGCACGGTGAGGCCGCGACCGGCCCCAACACCGGGCCGGCGTACACCCAGCCCGAGGCGCAGGTCGCGGTCAAGTTGGGAAAATCCGGCGTCCTGTACGCCGCCTCGCTCTGCAACATCCACGGCCTCTGGGCCAGCTCCCAGGCCATCAAAGTCAGCTAGCCACTGCGCCAGATAACCATCAGCGCCGGCGAAGTCTCCGCTTCGCCGGCGCTGATCATTAATCCAAACCCCACGGGCCTACGCCGCGCTGGCGTACTTCAGGTAAGCCTCGATGAACTCATCCAGCTCGCCGTCCAGGACGGCATCGGTGTTGCCTGTTTCATACTCGGTACGCAGGTCTTTGACCATGTGATACGGGTGCAACACGTAAGAACGAATCTGGTTGCCCCAGCCGGCTTCCACGTGCTTCCCCTTCAGGCGGGCCTGTTCTTCTTCCAATTTTTGCAGCTCGATCTCGTACAGCCGGGCGCGCAGCACACGGATGGCGCTCTCGCGGTTCTGTACTTGCGAGCGCTCGTTCTGGCAAGTCACAATGATGCCGGTCGGCTCGTGCAGCAATCGCACGGCCGTCGAGGTCTTCTGGACATTCTGTCCACCGGCTCCCGATGAGCGGAAGACATCAATGCGGATATCCTTGGGGTCTATCTGCACTTCCACGTCATTGTCGAATTCCGGCATCACCTCGACCAGCGCGAAGGTGGTATGCCGGCGATGCGCCGCGTCGAAGGGCGACAGGCGCACCAGACGATGCACGCCACGTTCAGAGCGCAGATAGCCATAAGCGTACTCGCCGGCAACCCGCACGGTCACGCTCTTCACGCCGGTCTCTTCGCCATCAGCCCGATCCAGGATCTCGGCGCTGAACCCGCGTCGCTCACACCAACGCAGGTACATCCGCAGCAAGATGGCGGCCCAGTCCGTCGCCTCGGTGCCGCCGACGCCGGCATGAATCGCCAGAATGGCATTCTTGCTATCATGATCGCCAGCGAACATCAGCTCGAACTCGTGGTGCGCCAACGCCTGCTCCAGGCGACTGGTCTCGCCGGCGATCTCGGCCACCAGCGCGTCCTGCCCATCTTCGTCAATCTCGGCCAGGCCGGCCAACTCCAGGGCGTCGCGCGCATCCTTCTCCATGCGCCGCCAACGCTCCACTTCGGCGCGCTGCGCCGACAACTCGCGCAAGACGGTCTGAGCGCGCTCTTGATCGCCCCACAAGTCCGGCGCGCCGGCCTGCCGCTCTAGCTCCGCCACCCGCGCTTCTTTGCCGGCCAAGTCAAAGACGCACCAGGATCTGCTGGATACGCGCATCAAGCGCGTTCAAACGGCCCTGCAAATCAGCTAACTCTGCCATCTTCCCGCTACCCCCATCTCATCAGCGCGCGGTCGTCCCCGCGCTCTCGAATAGTCCGTCCACGAAGGCGTCGCCATCGAACTCGGTCCAATCATCCAATTTCTCGCCGGTGCCCACGAAGCGCACGCCCACGCCCAACTCGCGGACAATGGAAAAGACGATGCCGCCCTTGGCGGTGCCGTCGAGCTTCGCCAGGACAATGCCGGTCACATGGACCGATTCCTTGAAGCTCTTGGCCTGCAACAGCGCATTCTGGCCGGTCGTGGCATCCAGCACCAACAGTGTCTCATGCGGCGCCTGATGCACTTGTTTCGAGGCGATGCCATGCACTTTCGCCAGCTCTTGCATCAAGTTGTACTTGGTGTGCAGCCGGCCGGCCGTATCCACGAGGACCATGTCAAACTGGCGCGCCTTGGCAGCCCGCAGCGCGTCATAGGTCACCGCGCCGGGATCTGCGCCCGGCTGATGCGCGATCACATCTACGCCCACGCGTTGCCCCCAAACCTGCAACTGCTCAATGGCCGCCGCCCGAAACGTATCCGCAGCCGCCAGGAGCACCTTGCGCCCGCGCGTCTTGTAGTAGTGCGCCATCTTGGCGATACTGGTCGTCTTGCCGGAGCCATTCACGCCGACCACCAGGATCACCGTCAAGAGACGCGGCTCATCCACCTGCGACGGCGCGCCGGCTTTCAGAATGGCGCGCAACTCCGCCTTCAAAGCGGTCTCGGCGTCTTGTGGCGAGCGCAGCTTGCCCTGGTCAGCGAGCTGCCGCAGGCCGGCCACCAGCTCCACCGTCACATCCACGCCCACATCGGCCTGGATCAGCAACGCTTCCAGCTCATCCCAGGTCTCCTCGGTCAATTTGCCCCCGGCAAAGAGGCTGCGAATACGCCCGAAGAACGATTGCCGGGTTTTGCTCAACCCTTCTTGGATAGAACGTCCGAACACAGCGCCTCCCTGGCCCACCGTCGGTCTACCGCGTTGGCGGCAAGAGTAGATTATACCGGATGCCGGCCGGTTGGGCAAAGCGCATGACCATCATCGTCGCGCCGTTTGTAGGCCCGCTGCGCCTGTGTTATAATCGGCGCCGTAGATTGTCCCGTCAAGAGAGATACCTACTGCATCATGTTCGAGACGCCATTGCCCAATTCAGCAGGCTTGATCCAATTTCGTGACCCGGCCCTGTTACAGCGCGCCCTTACCCACCGCTCTTATCTGAACGAGCATCCGGAAATCGCGCTGGAGGATAATGAGCGCCTGGAATTCCTCGGCGACGCCATCATCAGTCTGATCACCGCGCAACTTCTGTACAACCGCTTCCCAGAATTGCGCGAGGGCGACTTGACTCGTCTGCGCGCCGCGCTGGTGCGCCGGGAAGCCCTGGCCCATTTCGCCGGCCAGATGCATCTCGGCGAACAATTGCTGCTCAGTCGCGGCGAAGATGACAACGGCGGCCGGCGCCGGCCGGCGATCCTCTGCGACGCCTTTGAGGCCGTGGTGGCCGCAATCTATCTCGATCAGGGCCTGCCGGCCGCGCGCCAGTTCGTCGAGCCGCTCCTGCAAGAAGCGATTGCAGCCATTCTCATCCAGGACGCGCCGAAAGACGCGCGCAGCGCGCTGCAAGAGCTTACACAGGCCCGTTTCGCCCTGACGCCCCAGTATCGCACCGTGGCCGAATACGGACCGGATCATGCCAAAGAGTTCGTCGTGGAAGCTATCCTGGGACAGCAAGCCTTCGGACGCGGCAGCGGCTCGACCAAACAGGCCGCCGGCCGGTTGGCCGCCGCCGACGCCCTGCAGCGCCTCGCCGACGTGGACGACCTGAGCGCCGCCGAGCCGCTGGCGTCGGCGTCGGATGCCCATTGACCGGCCCCAGACTACGGGAATAGCGTGATCCCATGCACCTGAAACGCGTAGAACTACAAGGCTTCAAGACGTTCGCCGCCCGCACCGAATTCCTCTTCGACCGCGGCGTCACCGCCATTGTCGGGCCAAACGGCAGCGGCAAATCGAACATCGCCGATGCGGTGCGCTGGGTTCTGGGCGAACAAAGCGCGCGCCTCTTGCGCGGCAAATCCACCGAGGACATGATCTTCTCGGGCAGCGCGCAGCGGCCGCGCGCCGGCCTGGCCCAAGTCACCGTCACCCTCGACAACAGCGCAGGCTGGATGCCGGTAGATTTCGCCGAAGTGACCATCAGCCGGCGCGCCTATCGCTCCGGCGAAAATGAGTACTATATCAATGGAAGTCGCGTCCGCCTGCGCGATATCTTCGAGCTCCTGGGGCGCGGCGGTCTCTCCCGACGCACCTACACTGTCATCGGTCAGGGTCTCGTGGATGCGGCCCTCTCGCTGCGCCCAGAAGAGCGCCGGCTCCTCTTCGAGGAAGCCGCCGGCATCACCATCCACCAGAGCAAACGCTCTGAAGCTTTGACCAGGCTGGAAGCGACGCAGGCCAACCTGGTGCGTATCCATGACATTATCACGGAACTTGCGCCGCGCCTGCAACTCCTGCAGGGTCAGGCAGAAAAGGCCGAGCGTCACGCCGAGATCACCGAGCAGCTCCAGAAGCTCTTGCGCGTCTGGTACGGCTATCGCTGGTATGCCGCGCAGAACGGCCTGGGCGACGCCCGGCGCGTCGCCCAGCAACATGCCGGCGCCGTTTCCAGGCGCCAGGCCGACATCCAGGGACTCGACCAGCAGATCGCCACGCAGCGCGAAGAGCAGGCCGGCCGGCGCACGCAACTGGGCGATTGGCACCGTCAGAGCGGCGAATTGCATCGTCAGGCCGAGGCGCTGGAGCGCGAGCTGGCCGTGTGGCAAGAACGTTTGGCGCAAATGTCCGGCCAACAGGAAGAACTGGCGCGCGAACTGGCGACTCTCCGCGCCGGCCTCGAAGCCCAACGGGAGCGCATCAGCGCCGGCGAGACGGCGCTGCGCGCGCTGGATGACCAGCGCCGAGAGCAAAGCGCTCTCCTGGAACAAGTGGAGACCCAGTCGCGCGCCCGTGAGACCCAGCGCCAGATGCTTCAGACCTCGCTCAACAAGCACCGCGAGGAGGCTTTCCGACTCGCCGCCGACGCGACCGATCGGCGCAATCGCCTGACCCAACTGGACGAACGCGAGGCGGAGCTGAAGAACGACCAGGTCGGACGCCAGTCACAAATCGCCGCCTGCGATACGGAAATCGGCGAGATCGAGCGTCAGATTCGCGTCTTGCGCGGCGAGCTGGAAACCTGGCTCGACGCCAGCGCAGCCCTGGAAGCCCAACAGAAGCAGGCCATCGAACGCGCTACCCAGACAGTCGCCGGCCGGCCACCCCTGGAGCGCGATCTGGATGCAGCACGCTCCGAGAAGACGCGCCTCAGCGCCCGCCGCGACCTCCTGGAGCGCTTGCGCGACGACATGGAAG
>CAIQJD010000563.1 GCA_903872005.1 uncultured bacterium
GCCGGCGATCAGTTCCAGGGTACCCTGTACTACCGCCTGTTCAAGGCTGATGTGGTGACGGATACCATGAATGCGCTTGGTTACGACGCGATGACGATTGGCAACCACGAGTTCGATGATGGGCCGGCGATGTTGGCGCGACTGCTGGATGGCGTGCAGTTTCCGGTCGTGAGCGCCAACATTGATGCCAGCGCCGAGCCGGCGTTGGCCGGCCGCATTGCTCCCAGCACGATCATTACCCGCAATGGCGAGGCCATTGGCATCATCGGCCTGACCACGCCAGAGACGACCAGCTCATCGAAGCCGGGGCCGAACGTACTCTTCGACGAGCCGGCGGATGCTTTGCGCGCAGAAGTCGCGCGCCTGACCTTTCTGGGCGTGAACAAGATCATCGCGCTGACGCATCTGGGCTATCAGGAGGATATCGCGCTGGCTCAGGCCGTCGCCGGCGTGGACATCATTGTCGGCGGTCATAGCCATACGTTCATCTATACGCCGGCCAACGCGCCGCAGAACGGCGATACGCCGGCCGGCCCTTATCCCACGCTGGCGACCGCGCCGGATGGAAAGCCGGTGCTGGTGACGACGGCGTTTCAGTGGAGTCGCTATCTGGGCCGGCTGGATGTGACGTTCGACGCGGCGGGGGTGGTGGTCGGCTATGCCGGCGATCCGATTTTCGTGGCGACAGCGACGCCGCCGGACCCGACGTTGGAAGCGTTGGTGAGCAAGTATCGCCCCCGCGTGCAGGAGTTGATGAACACTACGATCGGCGTCAGCACCGTTGATCTGCCGCTCACCGTTGGGGGGCAACTGGTCTGCCGCCTGCAAGAATGTCTGCTGGGCGATCTGGTGGGCGAGGTGATGTTATGGAAGGCCGAGCAGGTCAGCGAGCGGCCGTATGACCTGGCGATCATCACCGGCGGCACCTTGCGCGCGCCGATCAGCGCCGGCTCTATCAGTGTGGGGCAGGTGCTGGAGGTGCTGCCGTTCGGCAACATGATTGCCACGTTCGAGATTACCGGCACATACCTCTTGCAGGCGCTGGAAAATGGCGTGAGTCGCTGGGGCGGCACATCTGGCACCGGCCGCTTCCCGCAAATCGCCAATGCTCGCTACGCCTTTGATCCAGGGTGGCGCGTCGGTGGGCGTCTCAGAAGCCTGGAGATCTGGAATGGGGTTGGCTATGTCCCGTTGGACCCGCAGGCGATCTATCGGGTCGTCACCATTGATTTTGCGCGTCAGGGCGGTGATGGTTACACCGTGCTGCGCGACTACGCCATGCGAGCCTATGATGAGGGGCCGGGGTTGGATGAGGCGCTGATTGACTACATCACCGCTGCGTCCGTCATCTCCCCGACCCTGGATGGACGCATCCAACGCGTGCGCGCGTATACGATGCCGTTGGCGCAGAAACGTTAGTCGGCGCTGAGATTACTTCGGGCCGCTGCTCCACTGGCTCTTCGCCGATTCTGGCGCCCAGACCGTGAGGCGGTTGAAGGTCACTGCCGTCGTGTCATTCTCTCTTGTGGCGGCGAAGATGCCCACCCAGCCTTTGCCGGCGAGCGACGTATCGGTAATGGTTTGCACGAGCACGCGATTGATGTAGAGGGCAATGCTGTTGCCCTGGATGATCGCGCCGACGGTATTGACGGCTGCGCCTTGCTTGATGCTGGGCGCAGCCGTGGCGCGGATCGGGGCCGGGCTGGCCCATTGGCCGGCGATTATCTTCTGCAGGTAGTACTCGCCGGTTGTGGAGATGCCGAACATATAGGTGCTGACCGGGTTGGTGGCGTTGCCTTGTTTGCCGGTATTCCGGAAGATGATCCCGTATTCGGCGTAGGTCCCCGCTTCGGCCTGCGCCTCTGTCTCAATGCCGGCGTCCTGATATTCGCTGTCAGGCCCTGCCCAGCCGATCCATGACTTTCGCTTCACGCGCATCTGCGCCTGGCCGTTCAGCCAGACAAATTCGGAGTTTGTCCCGGTCTCGAAATCCCAGCCGTTGGCGCTGGATACGCGTTCCGAGTCGAATGCGTCGTTGAAAAGGACGCCGGCCGTCGGCGCCGGGGCCGTCGGCCAGGTCGCTTGCGCGGAGGTTGCGCTGAGAACGGTGAATCTGCTGAAGGCGACGCTGGCGGCATCGGCATCGCCGGAGCCGGCGTAGACGCCGACCACGCCGGGAGTGGTGATCGAGGAGTCCAGCACGCTCGCCAGCGCCGTATTGTTGACATAAAGTGAAAAGGTATTCTCTTTGAAGATGATCCCCAGGGTATTCTTCGCATCGCCGGTCTTGATGCTCGGCGATGTGGTGGGGGGGATAGGGTCGGGCGTACCCCATTGGCCGGCCAGGCGTTTCCGCAAGAAGTACTTGCCATCCGAAGTGACGCCGAAGAGATAGTAGCTGTTGGGGTTCTGTGGGTCGCCCTCTTTGCCGGGGTGGCGCAGGATCAGTCCGTATTCGGCGTAGCCGGCGCCGGTGGACTGCGCTTCGGCCTGTACGGCGGCGTCCGCGTATTGGCCGAGCGGCCACGATAGGCCAAGCGTCTGCTTCTTCTTCACGCTGATGTTGAGGCGATTCGACGCCCAGAACTGGTCGGAGCCGGCGCTGGTGCGGAACTGCCAGCCATTATTCGCCGAGACGGTTTGCGAGCTGAAGTCGTCGTTGAAGAGGGTATTCCCGGCGGGGGGCGCGGCGGCCGGCGTGGTCGCGCCGGCGCGCGTGGGCGTCGCCGATGTAGCCACCTGGCGGGTGGCTGTGATCGCCGGCGTCTCGGTCGGCTTGAGCGTCGGCGAGGCTGCGCGCGTGCCGGTCGCGGTCGCCGGCGTCGTTGGCTGGCGGGTAGCTGTGGCTGCCAGAGTCTCGGTCGGTTTGAGCATCGGTGTGACGGTGTTGGTCGCCGGCGGCGGGGTAGATGTCTTCGCTTGCGCCACTGCCACGACCGTCGCGGTAGCAGTATCAAC
>CAIQJD010000564.1 GCA_903872005.1 uncultured bacterium
CCTGGCCCACGCCCGCCAGCCGCGAGGCGGAGCCGCCGGCTTGGCCGACGCCAGCCGCACCGGCCGCCGCAGAGTCGGCGCCTGCAGAGCCTGAACCACCGGCGCAATAGTCGCGCGGGCCTGGGCCAAGCCGTTCTCGCCAAACAAAAAACCGAGGGGAATGGAGATTCCCCTCGGTTCTGATTTTCCACCCGACCGACGTTACTTCTTGGACGGGGTTTCGCCTTCTTCGGCAACCTTCTCTTTGGCTTTCGCTTCGCGCACTGTCTCCACCTCGGTCGTCGCAGCCGGCGTAGCCGCTTCGGCTTCGACTTCGGCGCGGGCCAACGGCGTCACGCGCACAATCAGGGCGTCCTGATCGCTGAGAACCTCGACGCTGGACGGCAAGACCAGGTCCCGCACGTGAATGTCGTCGTCCACGTTCTCCAGCTTGGAGATGTCCACGCGGATGACTTCCATCAGGTCCGCCGCTAGACATTGCACTTCAATAGAAGAGAGGCCGTGCAACAAAATGCCTTCGCTGCGGCGCACGGCCGGCGCGTCGCCAACCAGCTCCAACGGCACGTCGGCGCGCAACTTCTCGGTCATGCTGACGCGATAGAAGTCCACGTGGGACAGTCGCCGCGAAATCGGCTCAACCTGCACGTCGCGCACCAGCACCATCTCCGGCTCGCTAAGCCCTTCGATCTTGATGCTGATGAATTGGCTGCCGGTCACCTTGCTGAAGACGGCTTGCAGATGCCGCACTTCAAACTGCAATGGGATGGCCTCAAAGTCATGGCCGTAGATTACGCCGGGAATCCAGCCGGCGCGGCGCAGTTGCGCCACCTGCTTGCCCTCAACCGTGCGCTTCTGGGCCGTCAATTCAACCAGGCCTGCCCTCTTATCCATCTACTACAACCTCCGCAAGTGATGGGCCGGCGGCCCACCCCAGTGTAATGGCATCGTTGCGTCGGGCATCCTCTACGGCCCGTTCGCACAAGACCAATATTATAAGGGAAAGGGACGCTTTCGTCAAGAAACGCGCGGCGCTTCGGCAAAGCCGTGTGTGGCCGACATCAGCGGGCGCAACCCCTGGGCGCTCATGATGACGCCATCGAAAGGGCCGGCCACGGTGGCGCGGTCCTTTTCGGCCAGCAACGCCATCTGGCGCAGGCAATGATCGGCCACTTCGGCCAGCGTGACGCTTTGCGCCAGCTTGGCGAGCTGCACTTCCAACATCAGCCGGCGTGGCATAGTCAGGACGGCGCGGACCGGCATGGGCGTCAGCGGCGTGTCAATGTCCTCGCTGCCCAGGAGCAGCGTCTCGACCGGCGGCCCGCCGGCCGGGCAGCCGGCGATGAGCATGTAGAGGCGCTGATAGGCGTCCGGGTGCGCTACGAACCAGGGACGTGTCTGTTCCAGGAAGGCGGCGTAGCCGGCGTTCAGGAAAGCCGGCGCGAAAGCAAGGATCTCGGCGACTCCCTCGATACGGCGGGTCGCAAGCTCCTGCGCCAGGGCGCGCGACAGGTCAATCCCGATCGCCGCGCCGCCGCTGACGATGGCGGCGCGCCGGCCCAGCGCGAAGAGCTTGCGCTGCGAGAGGCGCCGGCGCGCGCCGGCGGCGTC
>CAIQJD010000565.1 GCA_903872005.1 uncultured bacterium
AACGCCATCGCCCGCAAGCATGGGCTGGTGGTCATTGAAGACAACGCCCACGCCGCCGGCGCGACCTACAAGGGCCGCAAGACCGGCAACCTGGCGGAC
Organism: uncultured bacterium; assembly: GCA_903872005.1. The sequence goes on from CAIQJD010000565.1 coordinate 100, forward strand.
ATGGCTGGCGGCAGCACCATCATGGGCAAGAACCTCCCCACCTGCGGCGAGGGCGGCCTCTTCACCACGAATAGCGACGCCTACCGCGATGCGGCGGCCAAGCTGCGCGAGTTCGGCGAGCTATATTCCAAGACCGGCGACCGCACCTACAACCCGGACTATCTGGGTTGGAACTATCGCATCAACATCTTCAATGCGGCCTTCTTGCGGACGCAACTGCGCCGGCTGGACGAGTACAACGCGCTGCGTCAGGCCAACGTGGCCGCCTTCAATGCTGCCATCGCAGATTTGCCGGCCATCGTCCCGCCGGCCGTGCCGGCCGATCGCACCCACGTCTATCACATCTATCGCTTCACCTTGGCGCCGGCGCGCATGGGGCTGGACGTTTCGGCCGGCCGGCTGCGTCGCGCGCTGCAAGATATCCTCTGCGCCGAAGGGCTGCCGGTCGGCTACTACGAGCGCATGCCGGTGCCCTCGGAGCTGATCTTTCAGAACAAGCGTGGCTATGGCAAGGGCTGCCCGTGGGATTGCCCGCACAGCCGGCCGGGCATCGTCTATCGCACGGAGGACTATCCCATCACCCTCAACGTGATCGAGTCCACCCTGATGGTCGGCTACATCGCCACACCCGCTTACGATAGCGGCATCATGGCGCGCTACGCCGACATCTTTCACAAAGTCTTCGACCACCTGGACGAGGTCGTGCGCTACGCGCGCAGCCTCGAATATGCGCCGCCCTGGCTGGAAAGCGGCGCAGGACGGTAGCCGCTCCCATAGAGCGGGCGGAGCGGCATGGCAAGCTATTTGGCCCGCCGGCTGTTGATCAGCATCGCGCTCCTGGCGGTCATCTTCGCCATCATCTTCTTCGCGCTGCGGTTTGCCGCCGCCGGCCCGGCGCCGGGGAGCGGCAGCGCCCGCCGGCCGGCCGCCGAGCGTTACTTGCGCGACTTCGGGAGCGCCAAAGACCCGCTGGGGCAGTTCGTGGATTTCCTGGCCGGCCTGCCGCGCGGCGATTTCGGTGTATCGTCGCGCTACCTCCAGCCGACGCTATGGGTCATCGGGAATGTCGCGCCGAATACCCTGCGTCTGGGCAGCATCAGCCTGCTGGTTGTCATCGTCCTGGCGCTGGCGCTGGGGACAATGGCGGCCGTGCGGCGTGGCTCGTGGCTGGATCGGGCCATATTGGCCGTGACGGTATTCGGGCAATCAGCGCCGGTCTTCTGGGTGGGGCTGATGCTGGCGTTGATCTTCGCCGTGCGCTTGCAGCTTGTGCCGGCGGTCGGCTACACCGGGCCGATCAGCCTGATCCTGCCGGCGACGACGATTGTGGCGACCGAGCTGCCCTGGCACGTGAGCGTGATCCGCTCAGAGATGATCGAGGCGCTGTTGCAGGACTACGTGCGCACGGCGCAGTCCTGCGGCATCCGCCAGACGCGTATCCATTACCTGTACGCGCTGCGGAATGCGCTCATCCCCTGGATGGGGGTTCTGGCCGTGCGCGCCGGCTACCTGTTCGGAGGCGCGGTCGTCGCCGAGATCGTCTTCAACTATCCGGGGCTGGGACGACTCTTCGTGGAGGCCGTGTCGAGCCGCGACTATGCCCTGGTGCAAGCCATCGGCATCATCACGGCCGGCGTCTTCGTGGGCATCAGTCTTATCGTGGATATAGCGTGCGCGTGGGTTGATCCGAGGATTCGCCGGCCGGGGGCTGCGGCAGGGTCGCGTCGGCAAGGTGCTTGACAAAGCCTCGCAGACCCATTATAATAAACTATGTGACCGGTAACGTTTCCACTAATGTAACACAGCAGTGTGCAACCATGCTGCCGGCCACGCACATGACTTGAAACAGAAAGAAGGAGGTGATCGCAGACCCAATCGGGCCAGTCGTCGGCTGTAGATAAGAGCGTTCGGACTTAGCCATGAGCGACGCGCCGGGCGCGCGTCCTCACCCAACATGATCAGGAGGAGATTCGTAATGGCTGAGAAGAAAGCTACGTTGAGCCGCAAGAAGTTCTTGCAATCCACCGCCGTCATCGCCGGCAGCGTTGCCGCCGGCGCCACCCTGGCCGCGTGCCAGCCGGCCGCCACGCCGGCGCCGGCCGCCA
>CAIQJD010000566.1 GCA_903872005.1 uncultured bacterium
AGGGCGCCCAGGATGTGCAGCAGCGTGGACTTGCCGCTTCCCGAAGGCCCCATGATCGCCAGAAACTCCCCCTCATAGATGGTCAGGTTCACCCCATCCAGGGCGCGCACCGCGTGACCCTCGCCATAGATGCGCGTCAGATCGCGCGTCTCGATGATTTTGGCTCTCGTCGCTGCTTGCATGGTCGCCTCCTTTGGTGCGTCGGCCGGCTCCTTTGCGCCTTCCCACATTATCCCACGCAATTCCCACATTTTCCCACATCAATACCCACAAAGAAGCCGGCATGAGGCCCCTGGCCCCATGCCGGCGCGTTATACCCGTCTCCATCACGCGGCGATAAGCACTTTGCCTTCGTCTAAGAACTTCAGGACTTCCTGGCGCGACTCCTCAAACACATCCAGCAGTTGCCGGTCACTCCCCTTGTAGGCGCTGATGGCCTGGCGCGAACAAGAGAGGCACCCTTTCATGTGTCGGAAACTGCCCGGCCCACAACTCAGGCAACCGCTCAGCTTAATGACCATCAACGCGAAAGCCAAAGAGTCCGGGTGCGTGTGCGGCAACGCTGCCACGCGCTCCACCAACTTCTTCCATTCTGTGTCCCGAAGATCCTTCAGGCCGCCAATCAATTCTGGGGGGAAGAAAAGCTCGTTTTTGATGTTCATCTCGCCAACCTCACGCGCGCCCCAACGCGCCTTTGCCCCGCCTATTCTCGCGTCCACTATCGCATTATTGTAGCACACCTGAGCGTTCTTGTCAATATATTGTTTTTGCTTTAATAATTATGATAGCTATTATGAAAATTGACAGAACAGGCCAGTTGTGGTATAGTCGAACCAGAGTGATGGAAGAGGCTCAGAGACAGCAATGACTGACGAGATTCAAGAGACACGCCGGCGCATCCTGCACGCCCTCTGGGAGTGCGGCGCGTTGGGCGTTGACGAGTTGGCCGGCCGGTTGGACATCAGTCCGATGACCGTGCGCCACCATCTCGGCATCTTGATGCGCGAGGGACGCATCGTTGGCGCGACGGAAGCGAATCGCGGCCGGCCCGGCCGCCCGCGCCAGATCTTCCGCCTGACGCCCCAGGGAGCGGAAACCTTCCCGGGGAACGCGGCCCTGTTGGCCGGCTGGCTGATCGGACAAGTCAAGGCAGAAGAAGGGAGCGGCCGGCTCGGCAGCCTGCTGCGCCATACCGCTGAGAGTCTGTCCCATGAATTCGTCATGCCGCCGGCCGCAACGACGCCCCAGAGACTTGACCGAATAGTCGCTTTCCTGAATAATAGGGGCTATCAGGCCGGCTGGAAAATCGAAGACCAGGGCGAGGGCAGCTACATCTTGTGGACTGGGCCGTGTCCCTATCGCTGGCTGGCTCAGCAACATCCTGAGATGTGCGACCTGGATCAAACCCTACTGGCGCGATTGATCGGCGGCATGGCAGAGCGTCTTCCAACCGACGGGCCGGCCGGTTATCGGGCCTGCACCTATCGCCTGACTTGGCCGCTGACCAATGTGTCGGCGGCCCAGGATAGCATACAGACGGTCTCGCATACAGAGGCAGATGAGAGGGGAGGCTAATACCCAAAATGGCAGACACTACTACCGAAAAGACGTTGGATCAACGTGTGATTGATGAATTGCAGCGTATTCGCCCGGCGTTGCAGCGCGATGGCGGCGACGTGCAGTTTGTGGCCGTGAAAGATGGCGTCGTGCAGGTGAAGTTGCAGGGCGCTTGCGCCGGCTGCCCCATGTCCCAGATGACCCTGGCCTTCGGCATCCAGCGCGTACTCAAGGAGAAGATTCCTGAACTGCTGCGCGTCGAAGCGGTGTAACAGACGCCGAGGGGGATGCGGGAAGCCTGCATCCCCCTCGCTTTTTCATTGGATCAGACCGCGCAGAACCCGCATGTTCTCCACATCTTCGGCCATGTCCTCGCCTTTGGGCGTCTCCAGGATCATCGGCCGATCGCGCAGGCGCGCATCATTCACCAGCAGTCGGAAGGCATCCAACCCCAACGCGCCGCGCCCGATATGCTCGTGGCGATCTACCCGCGATCCCAGCCCCTTCTTCGAGTCGTTCAGATGCAGGCAGCGCAGACGCTCCAGCCCCAGATGTCGGCCGAACGCCTCCCAGGTCGCGGCGTATCCTTCGGCCGTGCGAAGCTCATAGCCGGCGGCGAAGACATGCGCCGTATCCAGACAGACGCCGAGCCGCTCTGGTTGATGCGCCGCGCCGATGATCGCTGCCAGCTCTTCGAAACGGCTCCCCAAGACGCTGCCCTGGCCGGCCGTCGTCTCCAACCAGCACTGCGCCCGATAGCCCGGCAAGCGCCGGCCCACTTCGTCCAACGCCTGCGCCACGCGCCGCACGCCGGCCTCTTCCCCGCTGCCCAGATGCGCGCCGGGATGCAGCACCAGGCCGGGGATGTCCAGCGCCTCGCAACGCTCCACCTCATCGGTCAGCGCGTCCACGGATTTGCGCCACAGCGCATCGTCCGGGGTGCCCAGATTGATCAAGTACGCGTCGTGGGCCACGACCGGCCCGATGCCGGCCGGCGCCAGGCCGGCCCGGAAGCGCTCGATGGCGTC
>CAIQJD010000567.1 GCA_903872005.1 uncultured bacterium
CCAGACGCCCACAAGGGGCGATGCTACGGGGCGTATCGGGACGTTCCTAACCCCAAAACTGAAACGCACCCAACCAAAATCGGGTATTGACATGATGAGAGCGTCCATGCTATAATGTTGACGCGTTTGGGATGAGTCGCCCAGGCGTCTCAACTTAGGGCTTATAGCCCTGACCCCAGTCACGTTTCATTTCTCCAGGTGGAGGACGTTGCGCCATGCGAAAGACTCCCTCCCTGCTACGCATCATCAAGGTGGACTATGCCGCCTCGCTGGGCGTAATAGCCCCCCTGGTTGTCTGGGCGCTGGCCGGTATCACGCGCTTCTTCGATCCGGAGGCCGGCGCATTCTTCCTGACCCTCGCCCCCGCCGTCACCGCCCTGGGCGCGGCTCTGCTGGCCTGGCGCGCCTGGATGATCCATCAAGTGTTCAGCGAGGGCGACGAAACGCCGGGGGTCATCGTCAGCGCCGGCTTCTTCCGCGGGCGCGGCCGGCTGGAATACGTCTACACCTACCAGAGCCGCAAATACCTCAGCGGCAACGCGGTGCAGGCCACGGCCGCGACGCGCGCCTTGACGGTAGGGCAGGAAGTCACGGTGATGGTACACCGGCTGCACCCCAAGCGCGCCTTCGTGCGAGAACTCTACTTGTGAGCCTATGCCGGCCGATGGGAGGATGCAGCAATGATTGAGTTTGGAGGTGAATATACCAGGGCGCAATGGCGTCGCGGCATTCATCTGGCGATGTATCCCACTGGGCGCGCCCTCTATCTCCGGCTGTTGGCGCTGGCGATTTGCCTCGCCGGCGTCATTATCCTCGGCGTCGGCCGGCTGCAGGGTGAGGCGTTGCAGCCGGCGCGCGCGTTGAGAACGCTGTTCACCCTGGCAGCGCTGGCTGTTTGGGCCGCGCTGCCATTCTTTCGCGCCTGGCGCGCGGCCGAGCAACCCTGGCGGCGCAGCGCTCCCCGGCCGAGCTTGCGCGGCGTCGTGACCCCCGAAGGTATCCGCTCCAACGCGGACGCCGGCGTCGAAGAGAAATGGGGCGCATTCCTGCGAGCGCGCATCCGCGAAGATATCATCGTCCTCATCAGCAGCAGCGGCCTGGCGACCATCTTGCCCCGCGAATTCTTCGCCACCGAAGACGATTGGCGCAACGTGCGCCAATATGTGGAGTTCAACGTCGTTTCGCCCTCATGATCCGCCGGCCAACGCCGCCGCCAAAGCCTCAGCGTCGGCCGGCGCCCGCATGCGCCATGAAGGATGTTACTGGATCGAAGCCAGGAAGGCGTCAATCTCGCCCTGGTTCCAGCTCGCCGCCGGCCGGGCGATGGTCAAGAAGACCAGCCCGTTGCGCCCCTGGAACATGCCGCTCATCATCCGGTACGGCATTCCATCGGAATTCGTCCCCTCCATCACCGTGAAAGTCGCCGGCTGGTCGCGCACCGTGACCTGCACCGTCTCGACGGAGCGCAGGTTGCTCAGACGGTCGTTGCCAAAGGTCGTCGCGCTGCGTTGCATCTGCTGTTCCATCTGCCGGCGCATGGCCTCCGCGTTGCCCCCCGCCCAGGATGGCGCCTGGAACAGGAAGAGGTGGCTGACGCCATCGTTGTGCTCATAGGCGACGAAGGAGATGCCAAAGGTGTTCATGCCGCCGCTGGGATAGAAGCCGGCCGGCAGCGTGAAATCGGCGATCTGGGCGGCCGTGGCCGGCGCGTCTTCTGACGACACGAAGTTGGAGTCGCCGGCGCGGAAGAGCAGCATGGGACCGACGACCAGAGCAAGGATGGAGCAGGCGCAGCACAGGACGAGCAGGCCGACTACGACGGCCAGGATGATCTTGGTATTGCGTGTCATGGTGAATTGCCTCCACAAAGGATGGGATACGACCTGGCTTTCACTATATTCTACGTATCTGGCCGCATCCGGTCGCGCCGG
>CAIQJD010000568.1 GCA_903872005.1 uncultured bacterium
AGATCGCCGGCAAGATCGCCGCCGGCCGGGGCCGCATCCGGGTCGTGCTGATCGCCGGCCCATCATCCGCCGGCAAAACCACCTTCTCCAAGCGTCTGGCCGTCCAACTCCTCTCCGCCGGCATTCGGCCCATCGCCATTGGACTGGACGACTACTTCGTGGACCGAGCCCGGACACCCAGAGACGAGAATGGGACGCCGGACTTCGAGGCCCTCGAAGCCGTAGATACGGAACTGTTCAACCAGCACTTGCTGCAGCTCCTCGCCGGCCAGGAAGTGCAGCTCCCCAGCTACAACTTCCAGGCCGGCCAACGCGAAGCCGGCCGGCGCATCGCCATCTCGGCCGACCACGTCATCTTGATCGAGGGGATTCACGGACTGAACCCCAAACTGACCCTGGCGCTCCCTGGCGAAAGCATCCATCGCATCTACATCTCAGCCCTCACCCAACTGAACCTGGACAACCACAATCGGATTCCCACCACCGACACCCGGCTGATCCGGCGCATCGTGCGCGATGCCGCTTTTCGCGGCTACCCGGCCCTCAATACCATCATGCGCTGGGAATCGGTGCAGCGTGGCGAGAATCGCAACATCTATCCGTATCAGGATAACGCGGACGACCGCTTCAACTCAGCGCTGCTCTACGAGCTGGCGATCCTCAAGCCGCTGGTCGAGCCGTTGCTGCGCCAAATCGAGCCGTATGCCACCGCAGCCTATTCCGAGGCGCACCGGCTCCTCTCATTTTTAAGCTGGTTCCTGCCCAGCCCGGCAACGTTCATCCCCGACAATTCGCTGCTGCGCGAGTTCATCGGAGGCTCCAGCCTGGCCGATTTTCGCTATTGATTTGCCCACACATCTCCGTGGGATCAGTTTGGGAGGAAGCATGAACTTACATGAAGAACGCCAGGAGAAACTGGCTCGCCTGCGCCGGCTCATGGCGGAAGCCGGCCTGGGCGCCCTCTGGCTGCGCCGCATGAGCAGCTTCGCCTGGCTCACGGCCGGCGCAACGGACTACGTCAACATCGCGGATGAGCATGGCATCGCTTCCATCATCGTGACTCCCGACGCGACGCACATCTTCACCAACAACATCGAAGCGCCGCGCCTGATGGCCGAAGAGGGCTTGAACGATGCCGGCCTGGAATGGCACGTCTCCCCCTGGCACGAGGGCGCTGATCCGCTGTCCATCGCGCCGGCCGGCAGCGGCATCGGGACGGACGAAGCCTTCCCTGGCGCGCAGAACATGGCCGCCGCCATCTCTTGCCTCCGCAGCCAGCTCCTCCCACCGGAGACCGAGCGCATGCGTGACACAGGCCGGCGTTGCGGCCTGGCGCTGAGCGCCGCCATGCCGCAGGTCGTGCCCGGCATGACGGAGCTGCAAATCGCCGGCATTCTGGCCCGCGAAGCCTACGCCCAGGGCATCGTGCCCCTGGTGAACCTGGTCGCAGTGGACGAACGCGTCAGCCAATTCCGTCACCCCATCCCCACCAACAAGAAGATGCAGCGCTATGCCATGGTCGTGCTGAGCGGCCGGCGCCACGGACTGATCGCTTCGCTGACCCGACTGGTGCATTTCGGCCCGCTCCCCAAAGAGCTGCGCCAGCGCGCCGAAGCGGTGGCGCGTGTGGACGCCGCGTTGATCGCCGCGACGCGCCCCGGCCGGCGCCTGTCCGACATCTTCCAAATTGGCGTCGAGGCGTATGCCGCGGCCGGCTACCGCAAAGAATGGATCCACCACCACCAGGGCGGGACATCTGGATATGAGGGGCGCGAAGAAAAAGGCCGGCCGGCAGCCACGGGCACCGTCTTCGAGGGCCAGGCGTATGCCTGGAACCCTTCTATTGCCGGCACAAAATCCGAAGACACGGTCATCGTCGAAGCCGCCGAGAACGAGGTGATCACATTCACGCCCAATCTGCCCAATCTGACCGTGCGTGTCCAGGATCAACTCCTGGTACGGCCGGCGGTCTGGGAACGCTAACGCCGGCCACGCGATAGCCAGGCTCATAGCCTTGCGAAAATGCCGCCGGCGTGAAATTGACAAAGGGCCAAAAATCGCTAGAATATGAGAGGTAGAGTGCCTGCATCGTGCAGGCGCTTTCATTGTCAAAAAGATAACTCGCCAGTGCGCGATACCACTTGTTGGAGGATGATGTTATGGCTCAGGCAACAAAGATGGGTGCGGATGCCGCTACCCGTGATGCGCGACGTGCAACGCCCTCAGGGCATCTGTGCGCGAAGTGTGGTCAGCCCATCACCGTGGGCGATCTTCTGATGGTGCAGTCCCTTTCCATGGATGAGCGCGGACGCGGTCGCAAGACCAAGACACCGTTCCATCGTAGCTGCTACTCTTAAGCGGTACCGCGCGATATCTCACGGGGATGGCAATGACGCCATCCCCGTTTTATGTTTCTCTTACCACAACAGCGCGCCGGCGATTGAAACAATGGACTCGCCCCGCGCATCCGCCAGACATTGCTGATAGCCAGTCGTCTGGCCGGCCGCCGGCTCCAGCGCCCGCAAGAGCAGATAGATCGGCGGCGCGCCGCACACATTGCGGCGATTCCCTTCCACTCGCATGAGCCGCAGGAAGTCGCCGGCATCCCCACGCCGCACCGCGCCCAATAGCGCCTCGTCCGCGCCGGCGCAGCGCCCTCGCCCGAAGAAGTCCACGGCGGCCCCATCAAAGGCCGGCCCCAAATGCGCCAGATCGGCCGCCGCGACATACAGGACGCGCCGGCCGCCCCGCGCCAGCCCGCGCAATCCCGCTACCGCCGCGCCCAGGATCTCGTCTTCCCCCGCATCTCTCTCGTCGCGACTGAAAAGCTCGAAAGGGCCGCACAAAACCGGCAGCATACGCACATCGCGCCCGGCTGTATAGCGCAGCCACACGGCCGCCAGCTCTACGGAATGTTCCAATGCGTGATGGTATTCCTCGACAAACGCCGTCGCGCCGATTGCTTCGGCCAACGTCTCGACGGCCTCGCCATCGGTCGGCAAAACGCCCCACGGCGTCAGGTAATCCTGACGCGTCAACGTGAGCGCGCCGGCCGTCCCACGATGATCCGTTCCCAACAACACCACCAAATCGGCCTGCGCCACGGCCGGCTGCGCCGCCTTCCACACGCCGGCATAGATCGCGCCGCCGCGCGCGAAATCAATATGCGGCGAGACCACACCACGCAGCATTTCAGCCGGCTGCAACAGCGGCGCGCCGATCCCCGCATCCGCCCAGCACGCATCCAGCAGAACGCCGGCGGGTTCCGCATCCGCCGGATAGCTGATGCCAGCCGAAACGGACGGCCGCGCCGGCGCTTGGCGATAGCGCTCCAACGCCTGAGACAACGCGGCGGCGCGCGCCCCATTCTCAAACAAGAGCGCCCGATCCATCTGTTCAATGATGTGCGCCAACGTGTCGCTGGACAGACGCACGCCGGCCCGCACCAAAAGCGCTGCCCGCAACGCATCCAGATCGCGCGTCCCGTCGCACAACGCCGGCAACAGACCCAGGGTCGGCGGCAACTGGATCGCCGCATCGGCAAGGCCCAGAGCCTCGGCCAGAATCAGCGCCGGCCGCCCATCGCGTTGCCCCTGTTGGGCGCGCACCGGCCCCAGCTTCGGGAACAAGAGCACGACTTCCTCCTACAGCGTAGCCTGCCGCAGCTCCGTGGCATAGGCGAAAAGCGCCGCAATGTCGCCCGTATGCCAGAACAAGACGCGCTCCGCCGGCCCAATCTCACCACGCCGAATCATGTCAAACATGCCGGCCAGGGCACGGCCGGTATAGACCGGCCCAACCAGGATACCCTCCGTGCGGGCCAACAGCCGCACCGCCTCGCGCTCTGCCGCTCCGACCACCGCGTAGCCGGCCCCCAAATAGCGGTCATCGGCCTGCACCCGGCGCAAGTCCACCGCCACGACTTGGCCCAGCAGGTTCAGCGTAGCCGGGACCAGCGCCTCGACCCGCTCTTTCAACTCGGCCGCGCTCTCGCCGATGCTGATGGCCGTAATCTGGCCGGCATACCCGAACAACGCCGCGCCGGCCAACATCCCGCTCTGCGTGCCGGCCGAGCTGCTGGCGATGACGATGCGGTCGAAGGCCACGTGCTGCGCGGCGCACTGCGTCATCACTTCCTGCATCGCCGCTACGTAACCCAGCGCCCCGATTGGCGATGAGCCGCCTAACGGGATGACATAGGGGCGCCGGCCGGCCTTACGCTGCTCCTCGGCAATGGCCTCGATGCGTCCCGGCAGGTCCCACCACGTCACGTCGCCCATCCAACGCACGGTCGCGCCCAACAGATCATCGAGCAACAGGTTGCCATTCACGGTAGCCGGCGCTTCACCGGTCAGTGCCAGGATTACCGGCAACCCCATCTTCGCGGCCGCGGCCGCCGTCTGCCGGCAATGGTTAGATTGCGGCCCGCCGGTCGTGATGAGGACGTCCGCGCCACGCTGTTGCGCGTCGCCCAACAGGAACTCCAGTTTGCGCGCCTTATTGCCGCCGGTCGCCAGGCCGGTCTGGTCATCGCGCTTGATCCACAGTTCCGGGCCGGCCAGCAGCCGGCTCAGACGCGTCAGCGGTTCCAAAGGTGTAGGAAGGTGAGCCAGATGGACTCGGGGGAAACGATCTAACATGGAGAGCATCCTCCTCCCAGCGTTTGCAGCGCAGGACCGCGCCGCCGACCATTATACCACACCGGCCGGAAAACGAAGAGAGCCGGGGTCCCGTTCCCCGGCTCTCATACAAGGAGGAGAGAAAAAGAAGAGACTCGCAGCGCCTGCCCCCGGCTCCGCAGCAATCACTTCATTTCGAGTACAGTATAACTCATCCACGCCTGCGCGCCTTGACGCCTCCCCGCCTTTTGCCCTACGCAAAGATGACGCGCGCCACACAGAAGTCGTGCGTCTACTACTGAGTTCGTACCATTAAGAACAAATATCCAGAACGCTTGACATCCCTCTAGCATAGACATATAATTGCAGTAATCTTGTCAACAAAGTGCGTGGAGCCGGCGGACACGGGGATTGCGTCGCGCTGGCGAATGGCATGCGAAGCGCGGTTGCCCCCGCGTAGTCTCTAGCCCCAATTTGGTCATGACGATGGAGTGGAATGATGAGTGAACTTGCCCAGGGCGTGCAGACACAGGACACGAAGCCGCCGATGTCACGGCGCGGCTTCCTCTACGCTTTGGTGGGGTTCTCGGCGCTCGCGACCGCCGGCGGCGTGCTGACCCCCATCATCTCCTACCTGTGGCCCCCCAAAAAAGCTGCCGGCGCCAAAGGCGAGCGCGTGGCAGTAGCGTCAGCGGCAGACTTGCCGGTCGGCAAAGGCGCCGTCTACTCAGTGGCTAACAAGCCTGTCCTGGTGGTCAACACAGGGGAGGGCTTGAAGGCAGTGTCTGCGGTATGTACTCACCTCGGCTGCATCGTTTTCTGGGATGCCGAGAAGAAGGCGATTCGCTGCCCGTGTCACGAAGCCTATTTCACGTTGACCGGCGCAGTGATTTCCGGCCCGCCGCCGAAACCGCTGGACACCTATCAGGTCCAGATTGAAGGCGAGAAGATCTATGTAGAAGGAGGAAAAGCCTGATGGAGCAACAGCGTCGCGGCAGTTGGTGGACGCGCCTGGGCGATTGGTTCGACGAACGATTTGATGTACGCATCCCCCTTGAGGGCTTCCTGAAGAAGCCGGTGCCCAAACATGCCATCCGCTGGTATTTCTGCCTGGGCGGCATCACGTTCTTCCTCTTCGTCGTACAAGGCATTACCGGCATCTTGCTCTCTCTGTACTACAAGCCCACGCCGGAGGGCGCCTACGACAGTATCCTCTTCATCATGAACAATGTGCGTTTTGGCTGGCTGATTCGCAGCATCCATTCGTGGTCGGCTACGCTGATGATTGCGGCATGTATCTTGCACATGCTGCGCGTATATATCACCGGCGCCTACAAACGACCGCGTGAGATGAACTGGGTGGCCGGCGTCTGCTTGCTCCTCGGCACCCTGGTCTTCGGGTTCACCGGATACCTGTTGCCCTGGGATCAAAAGGCGTTCTGGGGATCAACGGTGGGCAGTCAGATCGTGGGATCGGTGCCTCTGGTCGGCGACTGGCTACTGGGCCTGCTGCGCGGCGGGCCAGACATCACCGGCCTGACGCTGACCCGGTTCTACGGATTGCACATGCTCGTTATGCCGCTCGTCGTGATCATCTTCCTGGGCGTCCATTTCATCATCATTCGTCGTCAGGGCATCTCCGGGCCACTGTAATCTGCGGCTATATGCCCCGTGCGTGAGGAGGCGCGGCGCGCTATGACTCAGCCTAAAACCAAGACACCCCAACGGTTCAAGCACGCGGAGTATCCGGAAAAGGATACGATCCCGTTCTTCCCCAACTACATCATCTTGGAAGTCATCGTCAGCTACGTGATGTTGGCCGTACTGATCATCCTGGCGACGGTCCTTCCCGCCGGCCTGGAAGAGAAAGCCAATGCGTTTCTAACCCCGCAGCACATCAAGCCCGACTGGTACTTCTTGTGGATCTACCAATTCATCAAGATACCGCCCATGCTCCTCGGCGCCAACGCGGTCGCCGGCCTCGTCGGCCTGGCCATCCCGGCTGTGGGCATCGTGCTGCTGATCATCCTTCCCTTCCTCGACCGCAAAGAGGAACGAAGGCCGAAACGACGTAAGCTGGCAATGGCAATCACCGGCCTCATCTTGGCGATTCTGGTCGCCTTGTCCATCTGGGGCCTAAAGAGCTAGGAGAGGTAAGGAGAAGGCCATGCGTATCCCTCGGGTATTCCTGGCGCTAACCGTATTCGCCGCGCTATTGCTGGCGCTGGCGGCTACTGCGTATGCGTCCACCGCCCTGCAAATTCCGTCTATCCCCCATGCTACCGCTGGTCGTGACGACTGTCTCTCTTGCCATGGAACCGGCAAGGTCAAGCCGGCGCCGGCCAATCATGCCGGCCGCGATAATGGCGTCTGCAAGGGCTGTCACCAGCCCAGCGCGAACGCCGGCGGGGACGTGCCCAACATCCCCCACGATACGAAGGGACGCGAGGATTGTTTGGTCTGCCACGACGCCGGCAAAGTGAAGCCATTCCCGAAAGACCACGCCGGGCGGACCAAAGAGACCTGCCTCACTTGCCACCAGGCCCGCAGCAGCGGCAGCGCGGCAGCCACGCCGGCTGTGACAAGCGGGCCGACCGCTTCACCCAAGACGGTGCCGACTCCCATTCATGAGCCGGTCCTGTTCGAGCAGAACACCTGCATCGCCTGTCACGAAAAGATGGGCGGCAACTACGCGGCCATCACCAAGGACTGGAATGCCAGCGCACATGCCGCGCAAGGCGTAGGCTGCGTGAGCTGTCACGGCGGCGACCCCACCAAGGCCGACGCCAAAGCGGCGATGTCGCCGGCGGCGGGCTTCCTGGGACGCGTCACGAAAGAGCGCATCCCGGCCCTGTGCGGCTCTTGCCACACGCGCGTCGACCTGATGCGCCCCTTCGGCATCACCACCGACCAGTTGGATCAATACTGGGAAAGCAAGCACGGTGAGGGTCTCTTGGCCGGCGACAAGAATGTCGCGACCTGTTTCGATTGCCACGACGGACACCGCGTGCTCAAGGTCTCTGATCCCGGCTCCTCGGTCTATCCGACGAACCAGCCGGCCATGTGCGCCGCCTGTCATGCCAACGCCAGCCGCATGGCCTCGTACAAGATACCCACGAACCAATACGACCTCTATCGTGGGAGCATCCACGGGACCAGACTGCTGAAGGAACAAAACCTGCGCGCCCCAACATGCTCGACGTGTCACGGCAAGCACGGAGCCGCGCCGCCGGGGGCTAAAGATGTCGCCAACGTCTGCGGGCAGTGTCACAGCGCCACAGAAAAGTACTACCTCCAGGGAGCGCATCGCACCGGCGCGACCGGCGGACAGTCGCCCCGCTGCATCACCTGCCACGGCTGGCACGACATCGCGCTTTCGACGCGCGAACTGTACACCGGCGCCGGCCCACGCCAATGCGGCTCATGCCACGCGGCCGGCAGCGCCGCCGCCCAGAAGGTAAGTGACATCTCCACGTCGCTGCTGGCGGCCGACGACGCGTATGCCGCGGCGGAAGCCGACATCAAGAAAGCCGCCGATCTACGGCTCATCGTCACCGATCTGGAAGAGCAACTCCAAAAAGGACTCACCCCGCTGATCGAATCGCGCGCGTTGCAGCACACAGTCAACGTTGCCGACATCCAGGCCAAAGCGAAAGAGTCCCTGGACATCAGTACACAGGTGAAGACGTCTACGGCCGAAGAAGTCCGCCAGATTGACACTCGGCGCATCGGCATGGCTGTGGCGCTGGGCTTCATTCTGATAACCATTGTGGCCCTGGTGCTCATCAAGCGCACCCTGGATGCAGACCTGGAGGCCCAACGCGCCCACAAGAAGGGCCGAGCGGCCGGCTAGTCCATGGCGCGACGCTGATGCCATAGTCTCGCCTCATTTGGAGAAGTCCCATTTCTCCAAATAGAACGACGACGATGCGAGGCCCGAAAGACGTGTGAGCGTCTCTCGGGCCTCGTCTCGCTCAGGCCGAATGACGCGCGCCGGCCGGCCAAACGGGCTATTGCGCGCGCAGCCCCTTTTGACTATAATACCCGTGCATCTCGACCCCCCTCACGGGTCGGCGCAGAGGCAGTGCATTGGACGACACGCGAGAAGTCCGCGAGCGAGTAAGTGAACAGTACCGGCGGCCGGGCAAACGCACGCCGGCGTTGTTGCTCGGGCATGTGTTGCGCGAGCGCTACGAAATACTCAGCGTCCTCGGCGCCGGCGGCATGAGCGTCGTCTACGAAGCGCGTGACAAAGCATTCCCCAACGCCGTGCGAAAATGCGCCATCAAAGAAATCCATGTCACGCCCGGCAATACCGACCAGGAAGACCGCCAGCGCTCCGGCTTCGAGCGCGAAGTGGACATCCTCGCCGGCCTCAGCCATCCGGCCATCCCCAAGATCTATGATTACTTCAATGAAGGCACGTACTGTTATCTCGTCCTGGAATTGATCCGCGGCCAGAACCTTGAAACCTTCCTCATCCAGAGCGCCGAACCGTTGCCAGAACGCACCGTCCTCCGCTGGGCCATTGAGATCTGCGACGTGCTGCACTACCTGCATACCTATCAGCCGGCGCCGGTCATCTTCCGCGACATGAAGCCGTCCAATATCATGTTGAACGAACACGGGCATGTCGTGCTGATTGACTTTGGCATTGCCAAAATATTCCGCGGCGAACAACGCGGCACCATGATTGGCACCGAAGGCTATTCGCCCCCAGAGCAATATCGCGGCGAGGCATCACCGCAAGGCGACATCTACGCCCTGGGCGCAACCATGCATCACCTCCTGACCGGCTGCGATCCCACCAAAGAGCCGCCATTCTCCTTCCACGAACGGCCGGCGCGTCACTACAACCCCACTGCGTCCACGGAAATGGAAACGGTCTTGGGACGCGCCTTGTCGTATAAGGCCGAAGAGCGTTATCCCAGTATTGTGGAATTCCGTCAAGCCCTGGAGGCCGTCCAAAATCGGACGGTCAGCAAGGCGGCCGAATCCACGCCGGCCACCGTTCGCATCGGGCCGGCCCGGCTCGACGAAGAGATCATCGAACCGCTCTGGACCTTTCGCTGCGAAGACGAAATCCGTTCCTCGCCGCGTGTGCATATTGGCGTCCTGCTCGTCGGCTGCTACGACAACAACCTCTACGCGCTGGACGCCAAGGACGGCCATTTCCTCTGGAAATACCCGACCGAAGGCGGCATCGCCGCCACGCCGGCCGCCTGGCAAGACCTGGTATTGATCGGCTCCGAGGACTTCGTGATGCATGCAGTCCTCTTGCGTTCGGGACGCTCCCAATGGAAACACCCCACCAAGGGGCGCATCCGCTCCTCCGTCCGCATTGCCTATGACCACGCCTTCTTCGGCTCGGATGACCAATGCGTGTACGCGCTGCAAGCGCGCACCGGCAAAGACGTCTGGGTCACGCCCATCGAAGGCGCCATTCGCTCCACGCCAATCGTCGCCGACGAATCGCTCTATGTTGGTTGCGAGGATGGACACACCTATGCGCTGCACCTGCAACGCGGCGCCATCTTGTGGCGCTACCATTGCGGCGGCGGCGTCACCTCTTCGCCGGCGCTCCACGAAGGCAAGGTGATCGTTGGCTCGACGGATCGCAGCGTCTATGCCCTGGACATCAATTCGGGCATGCCCATCTGGCGCTTCCGTACCACGCAGGCAATCGTCTCATCGCCGGCCTTGAACAAGGACATCCTTTACATTGGATCAGCCGATGGCGCGCTCTACGCGTTGGACGCCGGCGCCGGCCGGCTGCGCTGGAAATTCGAAACCGAAGGCCAGGTGAACTCCTCGCCCACCGTTGGTCAAGACGTCATCTATGTCGGCTCCGGCGACGGCTGCCTCTACGCGATTGACGCGCGTACCGGCAAATCGCGCTGGAAATTCAAGACCAAAGGCCCCATCGTGTCATCTCCCATCCTCAACAATGGCGTCGTCTACGTCGGTTCCTTTGATGGAAACTTGTACGCCTTGCCCGCATAGCGCCATTCACCCAGGAGCGCCCAGATGATGACAGGACAAGACCCGATCGCGATGCCAGGCCAAGCGCTGCCAGCGCATGCGCCTTCGCCGATGCTCACATCCTTCGCCGCCATCACAGATCGCGGCCGCGCCCGTCAGCGCAATGAGGACAGCCTCTTCGTCCTGGCCCAAGAGCGTCTGACCGCGCTGGGCCATCTCTCGCTGGGACTCTTCATCATCTCTGATGGCATGGGCGGACAAGCCGGCGGCGACCGCGCCAGCGCCAGCGCCATCCAGGCCAGCAGCGAATACTTGTTGCGCGAAGTCGTCCTCCCGCTCACTGCCGCCACAGAACATGCCTGGCCGAGCATGCCGATCCAGGAAGCTCTGGAGCGCGCCTTTGTGGCGGCCAACGAGCAGGTCCGGCGCGACGTCGCCGGCGGCGGCGCGACCATGACCGCCGCGCTGATCATCGGCCAACGCGTCTATATCGGCCATGTGGGCGACTGCCGGCTCTACCTGCTGCGCGCCGGCGCACTGAAATCCCTGACCCGGGACCACACCGTGCTGGATCGCCTGATGGAGTTAGGATACGTCAACCCGGACCCCAACTACGCGCCAGAGCACGACCCGCGCCGCAACTCCTTGTGGCAGGCCATCGGTCAAGACGAAGACCCCGATGTGGAAATCGCCTCGCACCGACTGGAGCCTGGCGATGGCTTGCTCCTGTGTTGCGATGGCCTGTGGAGCACCGTGCCGGCTCAAGCGATGGCTGACATCATCACCGGCGCGCATGCGCCCACCGCCGCCTGTCGTCAACTGGTGGACGCCGCCAACGCCGCCGGCGGGCCAGACAACATCACAGCCATCGTCATCTATCCCATCGGGACACGCGACGCCGGCGCTGACGCATCCGAGGCGCAAGCCCACACCATCCCGTCGGGGGCCATGAATCCATGACTCATGCGGACGCCCACGAAAAGCAGGACGCGGAACAGGATTTCTACCAGGTGCTGGGAATTCCGGCCGGCGCGACGCCCGACCAAATCCGCATGGCCTATCGCGACCTGGCCCGCCAATACCATCCAGACGCCGGCCTTGTCGGCAGCGCAAGCGAGGCTTTCCATCGCATCCAGGAAGCCTATGAGACGCTACGCGACCCAGAACTGCGCCAACGCTATGACGAGACCCTGGAACGAGAGGGCCGGCTGGCGCCGGCTCTCCTGAACGTGGACGTTACCCTCGGCCCCACCCAACTGGTATGCCTGGATGAGGTGCAGCTTCTGTACGCGCTGATCCGCATCGCGCCCCAGAGCGTCCAGCCGGCCGCCCGCACCCCCCTCAACCTTTGCCTGGTGCTGGACCGCAGCACATCCATGAAAGGCGAGCGACTGGTCGCCGTGAAAGAAGCGACCCTCAGCCTGGTGGATCAACTGGAGCCAGAAGACCTCTTCTCCATCATCGCTTTCTCCGACCGGGCGGATGTCCTCTTGCCGGCGCAGCAGAGGCCCGACCGCCGCGCGCTACGCGCCGTGCTGCAGGGGTTGCAAGCCGGCGGGGGAACAGAGATCTACCAGGGTCTGGCGGCCGGCCTCAACGAGATTCGGCGCGTCAATTCGGACCGGCAGATCAATCATCTGCTCCTCCTCACCGATGGGCACACCTATGGCGACGCGGATGCCTGCCTGCTGGCCGCCAGATCGGCGGCCAACGCGAACATTGGCATTTCGGGATTGGGCATTGGCAACGACTGGAATGAGGACTTTCTCGACCTGCTCGCTTCGGCCGGCAAGGGCGCCGTCTTGTACGTCGAGCACGCCAGCAGCATCGGGGCGGCCTTCGAGCGCGAGCTGCGCGCGCTGAAAGACGCCTGGATTCCCGACCTCACCTTGCGCCTGCGCTATGACCCACGCGCCCAGCACAAGGACATCTTCTCCATCTCGCCCGAGCTGCGCCGGCTGAAACGCGAAGACGGGGAGATCGCCATCGGCCCTTTGCAGCGCACCGACGCCCGGCTCTTGTTGCTGGAGCTGCTCGTCAGCCCACAATCCGAGGGGCCGCATCGCCTGCTGCAAATTGAAGCGCGCGGCCGGGCGCCAACCCTTGGCGCATCTGCGACGCGTCAACACAGCCTGTGGGTCGAATTCTTGCCGGCCGGCCAAACGCGTCCGCTCATGCCGGCAGCAGTTACCGAAGCGGCGCGCCACGTCACCCTGCTACGCATGCAAGAACGAGCGCAACAGGAGGCCCAACAAGGACTGATCGAGCCGGCGACGCAGCGCATGACCCAGCTCGCGAAGGCGTTACAGCGTGAAGGCGCGGGAACCCTGGCGCGTACGATCCAGGAAGAGATCAGACAGTTGAGCGCGACCGGCGCCTTCTCGGACGGCGGCTCCAAGCGGCTACGCTACGGGACGCGCTCCCTCGTCCTGCCTTCGGGGATGGAATAATGCGCCAGTGTCCTCATTGCCGCGCCCCCTATCCCCTGAACACGGTCTTCTGCGAATCGTGCGGCGCGCCCTTGCGCGCGCTGGGAGAAGAAGAACGCGGCTCGCCATCTCCCGCTAAGCCCGGCTCCGGCCCTCTCCAGGCCATCATCCTTGAGATAGCTACCAGCGGGCGCGCCATTGAACTCCGCCTGGAAAGCGATGGGCTGGTTCTGGGACGCGTGCCCCCCAGCAACGCCCCGGAGCCGGCGCTGGACCTGACCGAGGACGGCGGCGTAGAAGCCGGCGTCTCGCGCCGGCACGCGCGCCTGAGCCTGAAAGGCGATCAAGTGCTCCTGGAAGACCTGGACAGCACCAACGGGACATGGATCAATGAAGCGCGCTTGCGTCCCCATCAGGCATTTCCGCTGCGCCATGGTGACGCCGTCCGCCTGGGGAGATTAGCGATGAACGTCCGCCTGATTACACAGCGCGGGCCGGCTGCCGCTTTGAACTACAGACGCAATGAGAGGTAGGCTATGGCTTTTACCGTCATACTGCACATGCTAAACGAAGATCCCATCGTTGCCCAAATCGAGAATCTGCCAGATAAGGACGCCACCAACCTCATCTGCTCAGAGATCCGCAAGCGCGACGGCAAACCGGTGCATTTCCTGTCACACGGCGTCAACACCGTGATCTTCCCCATGCACCGGCTGCATTTCGTCGAAGTAGTTGCCAGCGAGACTGAGCGGGGTCAGGTATTGGAATTCTTCCGGGACTGACACGCCGCTACGCGATCACACGTTCGGCCAGATCGCGGATCTGTTCGACCGCCAGGTTGCCCGGTTGCGTCAGAATCATGGGCGTGCGATTCCGTAGGGCCTGGAAGCACAATTCCGGCGCGGGGATGATGAAACTCGCCACTTTCATATTGAGCCGCTGCTCGGCTTCCGACTTAGATACCACGGAGGCTGAACGCCCACGATTGACCATCACGATCTCAATGACCGCCGAATGCAGCCCAAACTGACGCAGCGTCAGCAAGGTCTGCTGCAACAGATCCATGGACAGATCATCGGTGTCGCTGACGATCACGATTTGATCGCTGCTGGCCAGGCCGGTGACGCTCAACGGCGTCAGGGTTGAACCCAGATCAAGGAACAAATAGTCGCCTTGCGCCTTCAGCTCGGTAACGATCATTTTGATGCGCGCCGGCGATATCGTGATCTGAGCGGCTTCGGCGCGACCTGGCGCCAGAAACGCCTTCAGGCCGGTCGCGTGCGACAGCAGGCAACTTTTCACCAGTTCCGGCGTCGGCTTTTTGTCGCTGTCTTTCAAAGCGACCAGCAGACTCGGAGGCGCTTGAAGATTCAGCATCCAGCCTACTGCGCCCTGGGTCAGATTCAGATCCGCCAACACAGACACTTTATCGCTTTGCGCCGCGGCCACCGCCACATTCACCGCCAGCGTGCTCACGCCCACGCCCCCTTTGACCCCCACGAAAGAGACCACTTTGGTCTTGCTGGGCGCAGCAGACGGTGGGACGTAGCTGGAACGCGCCAGGAGGGCGCGGATACGCGCCACCAACTCGGCCGGCAAGGCCGGCTTGGTGATATAGTCGTCCGCGCCTACCTCGAAGCCACGAATCTTATCCTCGACCTGGGCCTTGGCCGTGAGCATGATCACCGGCAGACGCATTGTCTTGGGATTGGCGCGCAGTCGCCGGCAGACCTCAAGGCCATCCATCTGCGGCATCATCACGTCCAACACCATCAAGTCTACGAGCTGCTCTTCCAGCAGGCGCAAGGCATCCTGGCCGCTGCCGGCGATCACAACATCGAATCCCTCACGATGCAGCGCATAGCTAATCAGGCGCAGGGCATTGGGATCGTCGTCAACGACCATGATCTTCTGTGGCATACCAAAGCCTCCGTTGGTGGGAAGCGCAGATCGGCGATCTTCGTGGCGTCGCCGTAATGGCGCCGGGCGTCCTCAATACATAAATCTAGCACGTTTCCGGCGAATTGACAAGCCCCAAGACGATATTTCAGGAATGAATTAAGTTAAGATATTGCCGAGAGCGCCTTCCTCGCACATAGCGACGACATTCGCCGGCGGTACCCCGTGCTGAATGTTATGCACCGCCGCCAGGACATACCCACCCCCAGCGCCAAGTTCTTCGATGCGCCGGCGGGCTTCCACGCGCGCCTCGGCCGGCGTCCCAAAGGGCAGCACCCGATGGGTATCCACGCCGCCCCAGAACGACAGCCGTTCGCCATACTCCCGCTTGAGGCGCGCCGTATCCATGCCGGCCGCGGACACCTGCACCGGATTGAGGATGTCCACGCCGAGGTCAATCAGATGCGGGATCAGCGTGACCACCGAGCCGCAGGTATGATAGAAGACCGGCGCCCGCGTGCCGGCATGCAACGTATCGAACACGCGCCGGTGACGCGGCTTGATGATCTCGGTGTACAGGCGCGGTGAGACCATGGGCCCTTCTTGAAAGGCGATGTCGTCCCCGAAAGCGACCACATCAATGGCATCGCCGGCCGCCTGCAGCACCCGGCGGAAGATCTCCAGTTGGATTTCGAGCGCGTAGTCCATCATGGTCTCCGCGAAGCGCCGGTTCAAGAGCAGGTCGGTGAGCCACGCCTCGTAGCCGCGCATGAACTGCGTCTGGTGCACGAAGCCGACCGGCAGGCTAAGGCAGAGCGCGCCATCGCTGGTCTGGCGCAACGCGGCGATCTTGTCGCGCAGCCCCTCTACCCAGACCGGGTCCGTCGGATCGGGCCAGGGGAAATGGCGCAAATCATCCAGGGAGCGATCCCCGCCCAAAGGCACGGACGCGGCATAGTAATGCGCGCCAGGAGGACACGCCCAGGTCACACCCCAGTTGTCCAGCCAGCAATCCAATGCGCCTTCTTTCCAGCGCCGCGCCGGCTCTGGCCCCGGCGAGCGCACCCCGACCACATCCA
>CAIQJD010000569.1 GCA_903872005.1 uncultured bacterium
ACTTGCTCAAAGTGAATTTGCTGGCCGGCGCGCTGGTCGCGGCCATCCTGGTTGCCCTGGGCGTCAGCTTCTTCTCGCGCCGCGCGGAAATCAAAGAAGATACCGCCATTGGCATCCTCTTCGCCGCCGCGTTGGCCCTGGGCGTGGCGTTAATGAGCGTCATCAAGACCTACAGCGTGGACCTGACGCACATCCTCTTCGGCAATGTGCTGGGGGTCAGCGCCGGCGACTTGTGGTTGACGGCCGGCCTGGGCCTCTTGGTGTTGAGCAGCGTGGTCTTGTTCTACAAGGAATTCCTGGTCATCTCCTTCGATCCGGTCTTTGCCGCCACGCTGCGCCTGCCGGCCAATCTCCTGCGCGCCGTTTTGTTGATCTTGCTGGCCCTGACCATCGTCGTCTCGATGCAGACGGTAGGCGTTGGGCTGGCGACGGCCATGCTGGTGACGCCAGGGGCGACGGCCTATTTGCTGACGCGCCGGCTGCCGACCATGATGCTCCTGGCTGCGGCCATCGGCGCGGTCTCCAGTGTGGCCGGCCTGTACATCAGCTTCTACGTATCCATTGCCTCGGGCGCGGCCGTCGTGCTGGTCGCCACCGGCTTCTTCGTGCTGGCTTTTCTGTTTGCGCCGCGGCGCGGCCTGCTCTGGAAGGCGTTGCGCCGCCGGCCGGCGGGAGGCGCGGCATGAGCGATCTCTTGCGCTTTGAGGATATTTCGGTTTGCTATGCTGAGACGGCGGCCCTGGAGCGGGTGAGCTTCAGCGTGTCGGCCGGCGCGCGCGTGGCCGTGGTCGGCCCCAATGGCGCCGGCAAGAGTACCCTCTTTCGCGCCGCCGTGGGCATCACGCCGCTGACGGGGGGACGCGTCGTCTTTGCCGGCGGGCCGCGCAAAGGGGCGCTTGGCTATCTGCCGCAGCGCGCTGCGGTGGACTGGAGCTTCCCGGTGAGCGTCTTCGACGTGGTGCGGATGGGGCGCGTGGGGCAGATGGGCTGGCTGCGCTGGCCGACGCCGGCCGATGACGCCCTGACGCGGCGCTGCCTCGATCAGGTTGGGATGTTGCCGCTGGCCGGCCGGCAGATCAGCGAACTCTCTGGCGGGCAGCAGCAGCGGGTCTTCATCGCCCGCGCGCTGGCCCAAGAAGCGCGCGTTCTCTTGATGGATGAGCCTTTCAGCGGGGTGGATGCGCCCGCGCAGGAATTGATTCTGACGTTAATAGATCAACTGAGCGCGCAGGGGATCGCGATTCTCGTCTCTACCCATGACATCACCCTGGCCGTGGAGCGCTTTGACCGGCTGGCGTTGCTCAATCGCCGGCTGATTGCTTTCGGGCCGCCGCGCCAGGCCATCACGCGGGAAACGCTGCGCGCCGCCTATGGCGGGCAGGCGGTGTGGGACGGGGAGAACTACGTGATGGTGCTGGGCGACCTGGCCTGTTGCGGCGCGGCCGGCGAGCCAGAGGGGCGTTGAGGGGACGCGAGTCCCATGCCCTCAGCCGGCGCGGCCGCTCCACAGGCCAATGACGCCGATGTGATAGGTCTGCGGCAGGAAATCCACCGGCTGCACCGCTTCCAGGCGGAAGCCGGCCTCCTGCAACGGCGCGGCGTCGCGGGCCAGAATGGCCGGGTCTTCGGCCAGATAGGCCAGCCGGCGCGGCTCCAGCCGGCGCAGATGGGTTGCCGCGTCGGCTCCCAGGCCGGCGCGTGGCGCCTGGATCAGGACGACATCCACCGCTTCCTCGACCTCCGCCAATCCTTCTTCCAATGGGGCTTCCAGCAGGCCGACGCGCGGCGCAGCGCCGGCGTTATGCAGGAAATCGGCCGCCGCCCAGGGGTGTTCTTCCAGGGCCAACAGGCCGGCGCCGGCGTCGCAGAGCGCCAGCCCCAGCGCGCCCACGCCCGCGCCCACATCCAGCAGGACATCGTCCGGGCCAGGTTGCAGCCATTCGCGCAACGCCGGCAGGATCGCTTCGGCCATTTCCACGTTTACCGGGTATGGGGTGGGAGCGGAGAGTCGCAGCCGCCGGCCGGCGAAGTCATCGGTCAGCCAGTCGTCGCCGATGAGGACCTGTACGTCGCCGTCGCGCCGGCTCAAGACTACTGAGATGGGCAAGTCCACTTCCAGCCCGGGGGCCAGGTCGCCGGCCATTTCGAGGATGAGCATGGCTTCGCCGCTGCGCGTCCCGCCGCGCAGTCCCAGGCGCTCCAGGCCGTCCAGCTCCAGGTCGAGGGCCAGGAAGAGGTCGTCTATCACCGGGTGGAAGAGGGGACAGTCGTCAATGGCGACGGCCGCGGCGTGGGGGCCGGCTTTGATGCCCAGGCCGCCGGCCGGCGCGGGGTAGAGCTGCGCCTGGTTGCGGTAGCGCCAGGGATCGGCCATGCCGAGGCAAGGGCGAACGGGGACGCCGCGCAGCCGGCCGAGGCGCGCTAACTGGTCGGCGACGATGTCCCGCTTGAAGCGTAACTGCGCCGGGTAGGCCAGGTGCTGCCATTGACAGCCGCCGCAGCGCCCGAAGTAGGGGCAGGGGGCCGCGATGCGCTCCGGCGCGGGCTGGATGATCTCGACTAGCCGGCCGCGCGCCCAGGCGCGCGCCTCTTCGACTACTTCAATCAGGGCCGTCTCGCCTGGCGCGGCGAAGGGGACGAAGAGGACTTTGCCGGCATGGCGGGCCAGAGCCTCGCCGCCATGCGCCATCCCTGTGAATGTGACCCGCACGCGCTTGTCCACCTTGTCACCTCCTACGAATGCTAAGAGACCTGTGGGGTCTTTAAGACCCCACAGGTCTCACGAATGTTGCCAGAACCCTGAAGGTCTCCAGGACCTCAAGGGTTTTTCTTAATTACGCCCAGCCGCGCAGCTTCATCGCTTCTGCGACGCGAGAGACCGACACGAGGTACGCGCCGAGGCGATTGTGGACTTTGTACTTCTTGGAAGTGGCATCCACGGCGTGGAACGCCAGGGTCATCTTCTGATCGAGCTTGGCGTAGACTTCGTCCAGCGGCCAGTAGTAGTTGTAGGCATTCTGGACGCCCTCGAAGTAGGAGACGGTCACGCCGCCGGCGTTGCACAGGAAGTCGGGAATGACGTAAACGCCATTCTTGAACAGGATATCGTCGGCTTCGGGGGTGGTGGGGCCGTTCGCCAGCTCGGCGACGATCTTGGCCTTGACCTTGCCGGCGTTCTTTTCGGTGATGACGCCTTCCAGGGCGGCCGGGATCAACAGCACGACGTCCAGCTCCAGGAGGTCTTCATTGCTGATGTTCTTGGCGCCGGGGTAGTTGACGACGGAGCCAGTGGCGTCCTTGTGCGCGGTCAGCTTCTTCAGGTCGAGGCCCTTGGGGTCGTAGATGCCGCCCTTAGAGTCGGAGACGGCGACGACCTTGACGCCCAACATTTCCTCGCCCAGCTTATGGGCGAACATGCCGGCGTTGCCATAGCCCTGGACGGCCGTCGGGGCGCCCTTCAATTCGAGGCCGAGTACCTTGGCCGCCTCGCGGATGCAGTACATGCCGCCCTTGGCGGTGGCGTCGCCGCGGCCCTGGGATCCGCCCAAAGGAATGGGCTTGCCGGTGATGACGCCGGGATCGTTGTAGCCGCGCTGGAAGGCGAATTCGTCCATCATCCAGGCCATGATCTGGGGGGTGGTGTAGACATCGGGAGCCGGGATGTCTTTTTCGGGGCCGATGATGCGACCGACCTGGCGGATATAGGCCCGGCTCAGGCGCTCCAACTCGCCCTGGGACATCTCTTTCGGGTTGCAGATGACGCCGCCCTTGCCGCCGCCCAACGGGATGTCCACAACGGCGCACTTCCAGGTCATCCAGGCCGCCAGGGCGCGCACGGTATCAATGGTCTCTTCCGGGTGGAAGCGGATGCCGCCCTTCGTGGGGCCGCGCGCATCATTGTACTGGACGCGGAAGCCCTTGAAGACTTTGACCGTGCCATCGTCCATGCGGACGGGGAGGCTGACGTGCAGCTCGCGGAGCGGCTCACGCAGCAGGGCATGGATGCCCGGGTCAAGCTTGAGGATGGCCGCGGCCATGTCCAACTGGCGTTGCGCAACTTCAAATGGATTCATCTTTTCAGACATCGTACTGTTCTCCTTCTAGACAAGTGAACTGACTCTGACCGAGGTATCTGCGTTTGCTCAGGTCTAATGACACACGAAATGTACCCGGACTCTTCACCGACGTTGGTGAGGGCGGGTACATCACCTATCGCAGCTTGGGCGCTCCGGCGCAGCGCGGCGCCGGCAGCTGATGGTATGTGAAAATTATAGCATAGTAGCTAGAGAGCGCAAAATCCAGAGCCGCGAATTTCCAGATGGCGCACTCTAGACTTCGGAAGTCTGGAAGATTTCCGAAGTCTAGTTCTCCGCCTTCAAGGCGCGCGTCAGCAGCTCGCCGGCCAGCTTGGGATCCGCCTTGCCGCGCGTCGCCTTCATCACTTGGCCCAGCAAGAAGCCGAAGAGCTGCTCCTTGCCGGCGCGGTACTGCGCGACCAGGTCGGGATTGCGCGCCAGGACTTCGGCTACGACCCCTTGCAGCGCGGCGTCGTCGGAAATCTGCCCCAGGCCGCGCTCCTGGACGATGGCGCCGGCCGGCCGGCCGCTGGCGAACATCGCCTCGAAGACGGTCTTGGCGGTGCTCAGGTTGATGGTCTTCTGATCCACCAGACGCAGCAGCTCTGCCAGGGCCGCCGGCGTGATCTTGACGGCGCGGATGCTCCCTTCGGTGGCTTTCAACAAGCGGAATAGCTCGCCGCTCACCCAGTGCAGGACTTTGATGGGGTCGCCATAAGCCTGGACGCAGGCTTCGTAGTAGTCGGCCACCTCACGCTCGGCGACCAGCACGTCGGCGTCTTTGGGGTTGAGGCCGTAGGCGGCGATGAAGCGCTGCCGGCGGGAGTCGGGCAGCTCGACCAGCCGGCCGCGAATGCAATCCACCCAGGCCGGGCTGACCACGAGGGGCGGCAGGTCTGGCTCGGGGAAGTAGCGATAGTCATGGGCCTCTTCTTTGCTGCGCTGCAAGACGGTCACGCCGCGCGCGTCGTCCCAGCCCATCGTGACTTGCTGCACGCGCTCGCCGGCTTCCAGCAGCCGCACCTGGCGGGCGATCTCGTAATCGAGGCCCAGCTTCACGGCGCGGAAAGAGTTGAGATTCTTGATCTCTACTTTTGTCCCGAAGCGCTCTGCGTCAACCGGCCGCACCGAAATGTTCGGCTCGCAGCGCATGGCGCCTTCTTCCATGTTGCCGGTGCTGACGCCGAGATAGCGCAAGATTTGCTGCAGCTTGACCAGATAGAGGCGCGCTTCTTCGGCCGAGCGGATGTCTGGGCGGGTCACGATCTCCATGAGGGGCGCGCCGGCGCGGTTCACATCCACCAGCCCAAAGCCGGCCACATGCGTCAGTTTGGCGGTGTCTTCTTCCAGATGCACGCGCTGCACCCCGATGCGTTTGAGCCGGCCCTCTATCTCAATTTCCAGCCAACCTTCGGAACAGAAAGGCTGCTCGTATTGCGAAATCTGGTAGCCCTTCATCAGATCAGGATAGGAGTAGTTCTTGCGGGCGAAGCGCGAGAAGTTGGCGATCTGGCAGTTGAGGGCCAGGCCGGCCATGATCGTCTTCTCGACGGCTTCCTGGTTGATGACCGGCAAGACGCCGGGCATGCCGAGACAGACCGGGCAGACGTGGGTATTGGCCGGCGCCGAGGCGTAGTCGGCGCTGCAACTGCAGAACATCTTGGACTGGGTCAACAACTGCGCGTGGACTTCCAGCCCGATGATGGCTTCATATTCCAAGCGTGGGACTCCTCCGAGGCGCGTGCCTTTGGCCGGGCCGGGGCGCATGGTGGTGCGCCCCGGCGGATGTGCGGTGCGGTCGGCCGGCTCAGTGCGCGAAGTCTACCAGACCTTGCTGGCAGGCGCCGCTCCCTTCGCAGTTCGACGTCGTATTGATGATGCCGATCTGCGAGATGCGCGCGCCGCTGCTATTCACGACCCAGACATACCAGTTGCCTTCGCGGGTCTTGGTCGGCTCCAGGATGAAGGTGTACATGCCGGGCTTGTTGACGTCGGTGCCGGTGACGTAGTCGGCCACGGTGGGGCCGTCTGCTTGCCAGGAGAAGCGCACGGTGACGCCGTTGACCCGGTTGGTGCCCTCATAGACGGTGCCCTGAATGTAGGTGATGCCGCAGTTGGGCTGGCATGAGACGTTGGCCGAGCGGTAGTAGTAGGTCGGGGCCGATGTATTGGTCGGCTGCGGCGGTGTTGTCGGCCTCGGCGTGTTGGTCGGCGGGATCGGGCGCGGCGTGGGCGTCGGCGGCACAGCGGTGTCCACCGGGATCTTGTCCAGCGGCACGCTCAAGTCGAGGTATTGCGGCGAGACCCAGCCTTCCTGGTCCTTATAGCAGCAGACGCGTACCCAGCCGTTGTCGGCCAGGCGCGTGCGGACTTCCAGCTTGGTCCCCTTGTCCAGGGTGCCCAGGATGCCAAAGGCCGTGCCGGGGCCGGCGCGGAAGTTCAGGTCCTGGATATTGGCGATGCCCTGCGGCTTCGGCACGGCCGTGGGGCTGGCCGTGGCTGTGGGCGGCGCGGGCGTGGCCGTGGGCGGCACGACCGTGTTGGTGGCGGCCGGCGGCTTCGTGGGCACGGGCGTCTTGGTGGCAATGGGCGTGGGCGTATTGACGACGACCGGCGTGTCGGTGAAGGTCGGTTTGGGCGTTTTGGTGAGGGTCGGCGTGTTGGTCGGATCGCGCCGGCCGAGGGTTTGGGCCAATGAGCAACCCAACGTCGCCATCGTAACCATGACTGCAACCAGCAGGATCAGAATCGAGCGTTGTCGCATAGCGTTCTCCTCAATACAGGCTCCGTTACAGGCTCAAACGAGGCGTTTCGACGCTCGGCCGGGGCGCGGCGGAGCATCGCGGCTCGCATTGGGACTATTATACCAGCAATCGCCGGTCAGGACAAGAGTTCTATGGCCGCTGCCCAGACCTGTTCCGGCGTCACGCTTTCGATGCAGCGGAAGTCGCGGCAGGCCGTATTCCAGCGGCCGCGCGCCAGGCAGGGCGCGCACGCCGGCTGATTCCAAATCGCCCGATGGCCTGACCCGTAGGGGCCATACTGGCGTGGGTCCGATGGGCCGAAGATGGCGACGGTCGGCGCGCCGGCGGCCACTGCCAGGTGCATGGCGCCGGTGTCGTTGCCGATGAAGAGCTGGGCGCCTTCCAGGAGCGCGCCCAGCTCATCGAAGCTCAGCCGGCCGGCCAGATTGGTCGGCGCTCCGCCGGCCGCCTGACAGATACTCTCGGTCAGAGCGATGTCGTCCTTGCCCCCCACGACGATGACGCGCGCCTGCTGCTCGGTTTGCAGCCGGCCGATGAGCGCGGCGAAGCGTGCGGCCGGCCAGCGTTTGGCCGAGAGGGTCATGCCCGGGTTCTGCCCGCCGGCCGGATGGACGACGACCAATGGGCCAGCGCCGGCCGGCGTCAGGGATGCGGCGTTCTGGCGCGCTGCCGGCGATGGGTAGAACTCCAGGCGCGCCCCGGCCGTTGGGAGGCCCAGCGCGGCGACGCAGGCCAGGTAGAGGTCTACCTCATGCTGGATGCCGCCGGCGGGGACGCGCTGCGTCAGTGAGAAGCCGCGCCCATCGCTATCCAGCCCGACGCGACGCGGGATGCCGGCGCCGGCCGGCAGCAAGGTCAGCGCCGGCGAGCGATCCGGGATCAGGCACAGGTCGTAGCGGCCGGCGCGGATGCGGCCGACCAGCGCCCGCCAATCGGCCAGGGCATACGGGCCGCTCCCCACGCGGCCGGCGTCTATGAGACGCTCGATGTGTGGGTTGCGTTCCAGCATCGGCCGCGACCAGGGGCCGACGGCGAAGTCTATGTGGGCCGCCGGCAGGCCGGCGCGCAGCGCGGCGATGGCCGGCGTGGTCATCAGGACGTCGCCCAGGCAGCAGGGCTTGAGGATCAGGATGCGCGGCTCGGCCGGCAGGTCGGCCGGCGCGCGCGCCAGAAGATCCCAGGCGCCGGCCAGCCGGCGACAGAGCCAGGTGATGAGCCGGTCGCGCCAGGGCTGTGTCACTTGCCGCGCGCGCCTTTGGGGCGTCTGGCCGATTGGGCCGGCATGGCCCCGCCGGTGTAGCTGGGCGCGCCCAGGGCGAAGATGTCGCAACGGCCTTGCACGATCATGCGCGCCCGCAGGCGTGGCTCGATGCGCTCAATGGGCGACGCGGTGGTGAAGATGGTGGGCAGGCGCATGTTGTAGCGGTAGTTGATGATCTGGTACAACTTCTCGCGCGCCCAGGGCGTGCCGCTCTCGCTGCCGATGTCGTCCACAATCAGCAGCGGGGCGCGGCGCACCTCCTCGAAGCGTTTGTCGAACGAGACGCGGCTGTCGGGGCTGTACGCGGCGCGCAGATAGTCCAGCAGGTCGGGCGCGGTGACGAGGATGACGGATTGGCCGCGCGCCTGGCGGGCGTTGGCGATGGCCGCGGCCAGGTGTGTTTTGCCGGCGCCATGCTCGCCGGTGAAGACCAGCCAGCCGTCGGGGTGTTCGGCGTAGGCGCGTGCCAGGGCGAGCGCGTTCCTGAGATTGTCAACCTCTTCAGGTTTCAGCTCATCTTCGCGCAGACTGAAGCGGTCGAAGGTCATGTCGGCCACCTGGCTGATGCTGTTCAGCTCATTCTGGGTGAATTCATTGCCGAAGGCGCCAGATTGGCGGAAGTCGCCGGCGGTGATGCCCACAATCTGACACAGGTCGAGATCGGTCAGGCGCGAGCGGATGCGCGCATCCATCTCTTCCAGGGTGCAGTTGGAGGTGATGACGGTGGGGAGCCGGTTGTTGTAGCGGAAATTCATGATCTGATAGAGTTTCTCTTGCGCCCAGGGCGTGGCGGCTTGCACGCCCAGCTCGTCGAGGATCAGCAGCGGCGATGAGCGCACCGCTTCGAAGCGCGAGTCGAACGGCTCTTCGCTGTGGGGGGCAAAGGCCGAACGCAAATAGTCCAGCAGGTCGGGGACGACGACGAAGAGCGCCGAGATGCCGCGCTCCACGCATTCGTTGGCGATGGCCGCGGCCAGATGCGTCTTGCCGCAGCCGTAGCCGCCCATCAGGATCAACCAACCGCGCGGTTGGCGGGCAAATTCGCGC
>CAIQJD010000570.1 GCA_903872005.1 uncultured bacterium
CGCTGTTCACCCGCAGCCCGTAGGGCACAAAGACGTAGGCCGCGCCGGTGTAAATGTCCTTGGCCGCGCCATCGGTGTACCCGTACGCCTGGTTGGCGCCGACGACGACGGTGACATTGTCCAGCGCGGCCGATGCGCCGAAGCGGGCGTAGAAGCTCGGGTCGGCGGCGACGAGCTTCGTGATCAGGCCCCACTCGTTGGCGCCGGCCGTGTTGCGCCCGAAGAGGTACGCCGCGCCGGCATTGGATTCGCCATTCACGGTCGCGTCAGGCGCGCCGACCACGATAGCCGGGCCGTTGATGGCGACGGGCCAGCCAAACAAGTCCCCGGCCGCGCCGTCTGGAGCGACCAGCTTCTTGATCTGGCCCCAATGCTCGTAGCCGCCCAGGTCGCGCTCAAAGACGTAGGCCGCGCCCTGCTTCTCCTTGTCATCTACGGAGGCGCAGGCCGCGCCGACGACGATGGTCGTCCCGCTGATCCCGACGCCTACGCCGAAGTAGGCAGATTCGCCCGGGTCGCTGGCGACCAGCTTCTTGACCTGGCCCCAGGCGCCGGCGCCGCCCGTATCGCGCCCGAAGATGTATGCCGCGCCGGCGTGCTCGTAGCCGCCCGCCGTGACGCGAGAAGCGCCGACGACGATGGTCGCGCCGTGGATTGCCACTCTTCCGCCGAAGTAGTCCCCGGCCGCGCCGTCGCTGGCGGTCAGCTTCTTGCTCTGACCCCAGCGGCCGGCGCCGCCCACGTTGCGCCCAAAGATGTAGGCCGCGCCCTGGTGGTGGTTGCCGTCCACGGCGGCAAAGGGGGTGCTCACGACAATGATCGAGCCGTAGATGGCGACCGAATGGCCAAAGTAGTCTCCCGTCGTGCTGTCGTTGCCGATCAGCTCGGCCACCTGGCCCCATACGTTGAGGCCGCCGGCGTCCTGCTCGAAGACGAAGCACGCGCCTTGATAGCTATTGTGCTCCGATGCGCACACCACCGCCGTCGTGCCGTAAATCGCCACGGAGCGGCCGAAAGTGCCCGACTCAGAGCCGTCGCCCAGCTCTTTGATCAAGCCCCATTGGCCCGGGCCGCCGGCGTTGCGCCCGTACAGGTAGGCCGTGCCGGCATAAGCGTCGGTATAGGGCGCGCCCACCAACATCAGGTCCCCACTGACGCCAATGGCATAGCCGAAATTGTCGCCGTCAGCAGCGCCGGCCGGGAAGATCTTTTTGGCGCTCAGGGAGAGGGCGCTGGCGCTGACATCGCCGGCGGCCGGCGGGGCGGGGTCCTGAGCAATGGCCGGCACGGCCGGCAGCAAGGCGATCAGCAGCATCGCCAGGAGGATGAGGCGAGCCATGGGGTTCAGTTGCTTGGAGACCCGGTGCTTGTCCATAGGCATTTCACTCCCGACGAAAAGTAGTCCGCGCGGGGCGCTAATTCTCTGTACACGAAGGCCACGTCCATTGTATTGCGAATCTCTGGGGCTGTCAAAGACAACCCCCCGCAGGTTTGCAAACCTGCGGGGGGTTCGGCATGGCGGCTACTGGTAGAGCTGTTGGATGTAGATGGCGTCGGCCTTGGCCTGGCCGATGACGGACATGAAGCTGATGTCCAGAATCCCGTCGTTCACGGCCACGTAGCAGACCAGGTCGGGCGCGGCCGTGTAGCGCGCCCCGCCGGCGGCAATGTATGGGTCATAGTTGGCGGCGCAGATCTTGCCTTCGGCCATGACGGTGAACTTGCGCTTGCCGGCCGCGTTCCAGTAG
>CAIQJD010000571.1 GCA_903872005.1 uncultured bacterium
ACATGCTGGCCGCCGCTATGCGCGCCTACCCGGACCGCATCGTCGGCTACGCCAGCTTCACCTCGGCCTACTTCGGCCAGGCCGTCATTGACGAGATCGAGCGCTGCGTCCACGACTATGGGATGCGCGGGCTGAAGATCTATTCCAGCCGGCTGCGCTCTGTGGCCGAGCCGGATATGTTCCCCATCGTCGCGCGCGCCGGCGAGCTGAAACTGCCCATCCTGGCCCACGCGGACGCGCGCGAAATCGGCATCCTGGCTCGCGCCGTCCCCCACGCCACTTTCCTCATCGCGCACCTGGGCGAAGGCTTCTCGGATACCAATATGTGGCAGACTTTGACGATGGCGCGCAGTTGCTCCAACGTGGTGCTGGACCTGACCTCGTCGCAGATTTACGCCGGCATGGTCGAAGCCTGCGTCGCTGCAGTGGGGCCGCAGCGCGTCGTCTTCGGGGTGGACCTGCCGCTCCTGGAGCCGGAAGTGCAGATTCAGAAGGTACTCGCTTCGACGGTAGACGACGCCACCAAGCGCCTGATCCTGGGCGGCAATGCGGAGCGGCTCTTCCGTCTGGAGACGCAGGAGGCGACGGCATGAAATTCCCACTTCCGCTCCCCCCAAATGGCATTGACGCCTATGCCTGGTTCGGGAATTGGCCGCATTGGCCCGTGCCCGGCCTGGGCGAAGCCGCCCTGCTGGGCCAAATGGATCGCCTGGCGCTGCGTACTGCCATCGTCCTGCCGCTGGCCGGCGCGTTCTGCCATGCCGGCGATGGCAATGCCGAGCTGGCTGCGTTGGTTGGCCGGCATCCCGGCCGGCTGGTCGGCATCGCCGCCTATGACCCGCGCCAGAGCGCCTCGCCGCGCCCGATCATGGAAGCGGCGCGGGCAGCCGGCCTGCGCGGCCTGACGCTCTTGCCGGCCCATCATGGCTACGCCCTGGGCAATGAGCCGGCGGCCGAGGAAGCCCTGGATCTGGCTGGCGAGTGGGGCTGGCCGGTCTATCTGCCGGTGCGCCTGATTATGAGCTGGTGGATGCCGGTGACGTCCACGGAGAGCATCGTGGGCGCGGCGCAGCGCCATCCGCAGACGCAGATCATCCTTGCCAGCGCCAACTATAGCGAGCTGGCCCTGGTCTTGCGCGGCCTGGCGCAACGTCCCAACATCCATATTGAGACGTCCGGCCTGCAAAGTCTGGACGCCGTGCAGAAGACGGTGGACGCCGGCCACGCCGGCCGGCTCCTGTTGGGCACCGGCCAGCCAATGCAGATGCCCGAATGCAATCTGGTCAAGCTGTCCTATCCGCAGATGTCGCCGGCGACGGCTCAGGCCATCTTGGCGGACAACGCGGCGCGCCTGTTCGGCCTGTAGATGCAACCTCCCGCAGGTTCTCAACCTGCGGGAGGCCGATTTCCTCGAAGGAGACGCTCTATGGCTGCCCCGAAAATCAAGATTACGGTCGTACGCACCGTGGACATGCGCGAGCTATGGGGAACGGACAAGGCCGGCTCGGCCGACGATTTCCCGCCGCTCTGCCCCTACTACCAGGTGGGTCAGGAGTTCATCGTGGATCAGACGGAGCCGCCGGCCGGCTTCTGCGTCAGCGCCTTCCATGACATCTATCGCTACATCTTCGCGCTACGCACCGGCGGCAACTTCTCGTGGATGGCGAAGAAGGGTGAGGCGCTGGCCTGCTGCACCGATGCCTACCGGCCGGTGATCTTCAAGATCGAGCGGATG
>CAIQJD010000572.1 GCA_903872005.1 uncultured bacterium
CGCGTCTGCCTATTCCGCCACTTCGGCAAGTGCAATCCCGGCTAGTATACTCCAGATTGACGCTTTCGTCAAGTAATCCGGATTACGTAAGGCCGGGTCGTCGCATTGGCTCATCCCTGAATCTTGTTGAGCTTTGAGGCCATGGCGGAACTTCCAGACGAAGCCGCGCTCATCCACGCCGCGCAACGCGGCAAACTCGTCGCCTTCAATCGTCTGGTGCTGGAATACCAGACGTTGGCGTATAGCGTTGCTTACCGCATCCTGGGCGATACCGATGCGGCGTCTGATGCTACCCAGGACGCATTTCTGAAGGCGTATAAGGCCATCAACCAGTTTCGCGGCGGGTCGTTCAAAGCCTGGCTGATGCGTATTGTCACGAACGTCTGTTACGATCAGTTGCGGGCGCGCCAGCGCCGGCCGACCGATTCCCTAGATGACCTCCTCGCCGACCCGGAACATGCCCCGGTCTTGATCAACGGACGCGAAGGGCCGGAAGCTCACGCCATGCGTGAGGAGTTGAGCCGCGTCATCCAGGCGTGTATCGGCCTGTTGCCGGCCGACCAGCGCATCACCCTGGTGCTTTCGGATGTGCAGGGCATGAACTACCAGGAGATCGCCGACACGACCGGCGTCTCCGTAGGCACGGTCAAATCGCGCCTCAGCCGCGCCCGCGCCAAGCTGCGCGACGCCTTGCTGGAGCATCGGGAACTTTTGCCGCACGCCTATCGTCTAAATACCGGGCTATGATGACACGAATACGAATGATGACGCCGGCGACCGCCGGCCTTAAGATACGCCAACCCTGCGCTGGCTGGGGGAACTGTGATGCGTGACGCTATGGGAAAGCATCTGAATGAAGAGACGCTTTCTGGCTATATAGACGGCGAGCTGCCGCCGGCCGAGATGGCCGCGGCGCGCCGGCATCTGGCCGGCTGCCCCGCCTGCGCCGCCGATCTGCGCGCCCTGCAGCAGACCGTCCACTTGCTCAAAGAGCTGCCGCGCGTGGCCGTCCCCCGCTCGTTCATCGTCCGCGAAGCGGATATCGCCCCGCAGCGCCGGCCGGCCAGCGGCCTCTTCGCCTTCATGCGCGTCGCCACCGCCGCGGCCGCCATCCTCTTCGCCGTCGTCCTGGCGAGCGATGTCCTCTTGCGCCAGGGCGGGGCGGGACCATTCGGCGCGCCCAACGGCGCGACGGTGTTCGAGAGCCAGCCGGCCGCCGCGCCGCTGGCGCAGCCGCAACCCGCCGCCACGCCTGTCGCCGTTGCGCCTACAGCCGCCGCCCAGGAGCGCGCCGCCGCGCCGGCGGCCCTGCCATCACCCACGCCAATTGTTGTGACCGCCATCGCCGAAAAGCAGGCCGTCACGCCGGCCCCTACCCAGCCGCCCCAGGCTACCGCGCAGGCGCCGGCCGCCCCGCCATCACCCACATCGGCCGAAGTTATCCCGACGCAGCGCGCCGCATCCCTGGGCGCGCCGACCGGCGCGGCCGGCGCAACGGCCCAGGATAGCATCACCGCCACGCAAGGGAGTCCGCTCTCGGCGACGCCCGACGCCCAGGCGACCACTGCCGGCAAGACCGCCGCGCCGGCCGGCGCGGGCGCCGGCCC
>CAIQJD010000573.1 GCA_903872005.1 uncultured bacterium
ATGCCGGCCGCCGCCCCGGCCGGCCAG
Organism: uncultured bacterium; assembly: GCA_903872005.1. The sequence continues at coordinate 28 of CAIQJD010000573.1, forward strand.
AGGGTCAGCCAGCCGGCCTCGCCGACGAGCAGCCCCAGGAGCCAGCCGGCAATGAAGAGGAGCATCGTCCCCATGAGCCGTCCCCGTTAGTAGGCGCGCAGATAGCCGATGGCCTGTTCCTCGTCGCTGTTCATCACCACTTCCAGCAGCCGGCCGCCCGAAACGGCCGGCACATCAATCACCCGCACCATATCGGCGAACTTCTCTTCGCCTGGCAGCAGGCGCGTCAACACATTGGGCGTCTCGGTGAAGAATTCGGTGCGGAAGATCGTCGTCGGGTCGTTGGGGTAGAGCGGCAGCGGGTAGATGTGCCCCTCGACCAAATCCTGAAAGAAGTGCGTGCCATAAGAGACTTCGGCCTGCTGGTTGCCCTTGGCCAGGGCAATCTCGATCAGCACGCTGGTGTTGTAAATCTCGGCGTAGCTGACCTTCACGCCCAGCTCGATGTTGGACGTGCCCCAGCGGCCCGGCCCCAGCAAGATGAACTTCTGGCCCTCCAGGGCCTTGTTGAGCCGGCCGATCAGGCGCGCCAGCTCGGTCTTCAGCGAATCGGGCAGCTCATAGTAGCGTTCGGGCACGACATAGACGATGTAGCGCACGCCCTGCACCTGTCCGTGCGGCGTCAGCCGGTTGGCGGTGAAGATCTTGTCCGCTTCGGGGACGCCAACCGGCAGCGGCGCGGCCACGGAGGCGTCGTAGCTCTGCGGCCGGCATTGCAGCAGATGAAACCGGAAGCGCGGCCGCGGCCATTCGGGGATGACCTCGATGGTGAATTCGATGTCCACCGGCCGGCGATAGACCGTCTCTAGCCGTTGCAGGGTCGTCTTCATCATCGCGACGAAGTCGGGGTTCTTCAACAGGCCCTCGAAGGTCAACACCAGGTCGCCGCCCTCGGACACGCCGGCGACGGCATGCGCCGGCGCGAAGTAGCCGCCCATATCCATGGACGCCAACAACTCCACACCGGGGAAATCTTCGGAGAGAACATCTTTGACCGGCACGGTTTGGAAGTTGTTCTTCTCGACGTCAATCACATCCGCATAACGCTGCGAATACCAACGGATTTCGTTGGGCGTCGCTTCGGGGCGCAGGGTCGGGTGCGAGAGGGCCACCATCCGCACGTAGTCGTTGGCGACGCGCTCCACGGCGCGCGTGCCCATGCCGAAGACCAGGCGCACGAAGCCGTCCTCGCGGCGGATGCGCCGGTTCCAGCGGAAGGGGTTGCGGCTGAAGCCGACGCCGGCCAGGGTCGGGAAGAAGTAGCGGCCACGCTGCTCGCCTTCCACCTTTTGCAGCAAGATCGCCATGCGCTCGTCGTAGTCAATCAGGCCCATGCGCTGGCGGTAGATCAGCACTTCCGGGCGCACCACGCAGGAATAAACGCGGCGGATGGCGCTGAGGACGGCGTCCAGGTTTTCGGCGCGCGAGCCTTGATTGGGGCAGAAGATGCTATCGTATTTGCCGGCGAAGGACATGCCGAAGTTATCTTCCAACAGGCTCGATGAGCGCACGATCAGGGGCGCGTCGCCCAGCTCGTCCAGCAGGGCATGGAGCCGGCGCACGATCTCGTCCGGGAAGCGCGCGTGGGCATAGAGTTCCAGGGCGTGCTGATAGCCGGATTCGAATTCCTCGCGCGTCTTGTACTTCTGGTTGAGCAGATCGTACATCTGGTTGGTCGAGAAGAAGTCGTAGAAGACATCCGCGCCGATGAAGTAAGATTCCGGGATCGCCAGACGGGAGCGGATG
>CAIQJD010000574.1 GCA_903872005.1 uncultured bacterium
AGCAGCCGCAGCCGTGGGGACGCCGGCCGCTGCGACGCCGATCCCGCCGACGGCCACGCGGCCGGCGCCGGCCACCGCCGTCCCAACCGTCACGCCGGTCATGCCTACCCACACCCGCGCGCCGGTCGCTACCGCCACGCCCACCGCGACGACAGAATGCCCGCGGCCGGCCACCTGGCTGCCCTATTTCGTGCAACCCGGTGACAACTTCCTCAGCCTGTCCATCCGCTTTCTTGCCAACGAAGCGCAAATCCGCGAAGGCAACTGCATGGCTGATGACGCGCGACTCGTCCCAGGAACCTACGTGAACCTGCCCGGGACGCTCCAGACGCCGACGCCGACGCTCTGCGCGCGACCGTCCGAGTGGCTCCCCTATATCCTGCAGCCGGGCGATCAGCTCGATCAGTTGGCGATCCTCTATGGCGTCAACGCAGCGACGGTCCTGGCGAACAGTTGCTTGCCGCCCGGCTATACGCCGGCCGTCGGCGATACCATCTATCTGCCGCCCTACGGCATCATTCCCACGCCGGCCTATAACAATTGGTCCACGCCCAGTTATCACTACACGGCCACGCCGTACCCCTGGTATACCCCTGCCCCGCGGCCAACGCAGCCGGCCCCTCGGACGCCGACGCCATGGTCTACGCACGCATACCCGACGCCAACGGCATACATCCCGGCGATATCCACCCCGACGCCCGGCGGGGCGCCGCCCACGCACACGGCCCCGACGCCCTTCCCAACCCAGCCGCCGGCCCCGACGCCCTTCCCAACTCAGCCGCCGGCCCCGACAGTGATCCGTCCGACGCCGGTTCCGCCGACGCCGGTTCCGCCGCGCCCGACGCCGGTTCCACCCCAACCGACCATCCCGCCCATCTCGACGCCGACGCGCGCCTTGCCATGAGCGCCGGCCGGTGATGCGCTACACCCCCGACGACACCATCGTCGCTATCTCCACGCCGCCCGGCGAGGGCGGCGTCAGCATCGTGCGCCTGAGCGGGCCGGCCAGCGCCGCCATCCTCGGCCGGCTCTTCGCGTCGGCGCGGCCGGGCCGCCTGCGCCCGCGCCGACTGACGCTGGGGCGCATCCTCGACCCCGGCGACGGCCAGCCCGTGGATGAGGTCCTGGTCAGCTTTATGCCGGCCCCGCACACCTTCACCCGCCAGGACGTGGTCGAAATCAACAGCCACGGCGGGGCCGCGCCGGCGCGGCGCATCCTGGAGCTATGCCTGCGCGCCGGCGCGCGCCTGGCCGGCCCGGGCGAATTCACCCTGCGCGCCTTCCTCAACGGCCGGCTCGATCTGGCCCAGGCCGAAGCCGTGTTGGATGTGGTGCGCGCCCGCACCGACGCCAGCCTGCGCGTCGCCGTGGGCCAACTGGCCGGCGGCCTCTCGGCGCGCATCCGCGCCGCCCGCCAGACGCTCCTGGGCGCGCAAGCCCATCTGGTCGCCAGCATAGACTTCCCCAATGACGAAATCCCGGAGATGGATGTGGCCGGCGCGCTGGACGCCGCCCGGCGCGCCCTGGCCGATCTGCTGCGCGAGGCAGATCGGGGCATCGTCTATCGCCAGGGGGCGCGCGCGGCCATCATCGGCCGGCCGATCGTCGGCAAATCGAGCCTGCTCAACGCGCTGCTGCGGGTGGATCGCGCCATCGTGACGCCGATCCCCGGCACCACGCGCGATACCGTAGAAGAGACGCTCAACCTGCAAGGCATCCCGCTGGTGCTGGTGGACACGGCCGGCCTGCGCGCCGGCGCGCCCGACCCCATCGAGCAGTTGGGCATTGCCCGCAGCCGCGCCGCCCTGGCGAGCGCCGACCTGGCTCTGATCGTCCTGGATGGCAGCCGGCCGCTGGAGCCGGCCGACCACGAGGTCCTGGCCCTTCTGGAGGATAAGCCGGCGCTGTTGGCGCTCAACAAGGCCGACCAGCCGGCGCAGATCGCGCCGGGCGATTTGCCGGCCGGCCGGCGCGTCGTTGCCATCTCGGCGTTGACCGGCGCCGGCCTGCCGCAGCTCGAAGCGGCGCTGGTAGAGATGATCCTGGGCGGGGAGATCATCGCCGCCGATGATGTCCTGGTGAGCAACCCGCGCCACAAGGCAGCCATCGCCGGCGCGCTGGAGAGCATCGCGATGGCGCAGCGCGGCCACGCCGAGGGGACGCCGGCCGACTTCTTGAGCATTGATCTGGCGAGCGCCCTGGAGCTGTTGGGCGAGATTACCGGCGAGACGGCCGGCGAGGAGCTGCTCGACCGCATTTTTGGGGAGTTCTGTATCGGGAAGTAAGGCGGGGCCATCCCGCTTGACAGCCGGCCGCTCTCGTGTTACAATCATACCGACCAGTCGGTATGATTTTTCAGCAGGGAGGAAAGCACGGGATGGCCGTCCAACATCGCGCCGAAGAGACTCGCGAGCGCATCCTGCTCGCCGCGCACGCCGTATTCGCCGGCCAGGGCTACGACGCCGCCTCGGTCGCGGCCATCTGCGCGCACGCCGGCGTCAGCAAGGGCGCGCTCTACCACCACTTCCCCACCAAACAGGCCGTCTTCCTCGCCTTGCTGGAGCAATGGCTCGCCGGCGTGGACTATCAGCTCGACATCTATCGCCAGGGCGTCAATGTCCCGGCCGCCTTCGAGCGCATGGCCGGCATGATCGGCGACGTCTTCCACGATGGCGCCGGCCAGCTCCCGCTCTTCCTCACCTTCTGGGCCGAAGCCTCCCACGACCCGGTCATCTGGAAGACCACCGTCGCCTACTATCGGCGCTACACCGACCTTTTCACCGCCATGATCGAAGCCGGCATCGCCGAAGGCTCTCTGCGGCCCTGCCCGGCCGCCGACGCCGCACGCTCGCTGGTCTCTTTCGCGGTCGGTCTCATCTTACAGGGACTCCTCGATCCGCAAGGCGCGGATTGGGGTCAAACGGCGCGCGCCGGCATCAAGCTCTGGCTCTGCGCCCTGGGAAACGATCATTCAGAAACTCACGAGGTTACACAGGCATGAAAGTTCTAGTCACCGGCGCGTTCGGCAACATCGGCAACTCGGCGCTCCGGGAATTGCTGCAACAGGGCCACGAAGTGCGCTGCTTCGACGTGCGGACGAAGGCCAACGAGAAGGCCGCGCGCCGCTATGGCGATCGGATCGAAGTGGTGTGGGGCGACCTGCGGAATCCGCTGCAGATCGCCGGCGCGGTGCACGACCGCGACGTCGTCATCCACCTGGCGTTCATCATCCCCAAGATGTCGGTGACCGGCGTCAACAGTGAAGACCGGCCGGATTTCGCCCGGCAGATCAACGTGGGCGGCACGGCCAACCTGCTCAAGGCCATGACCGAGCTGGCGCGGCCGCCGCGCCTGGTCTTCGCGTCGTCCCAGGCCGTCTATGGGCGCACCCAGGATCAGACCCCTTGTCGCACCGCGGACGATCCGGTCTGCGCGACCGACCATTATTCGCGGCACAAGATCGAATGTGAAGAGATGGTGCGGGCGTCGGGTCTGGAATGGACGATCCTGCGCTTCGCGGCGGCCATGCCGCAGATGTTGCGCCTGGACCCGGGGATGTTCGACTTGCCGTTGGACAACCGCATCGAGTTCGTGCATACCCTGGATGTGGGATTGGCCCTGGCGAACGCGGTCAGCGCGCCGGCCGTGTGGGGCAAGACGCTCCTCATCGGCGGTGGAAAGAGCTGCCAGTATGTCTACGGCGACCTCATGGGGCACATCCTCGACGATATGGGCATCGGGTCGCTGCCGGCCGAAGCCTTCAGCCTGGTGCCCTTCTACACCGACTGGCTGGATACGACGGAGAGCGAGGCACTGCTGCATTATCAGCGCCACGACTTGAGGGATTACACGCGCGAGCTGCGCGGTCTGCTGGGCTTCCGCCGGCAGTTGATCCGCGCCTTTCGCCCGCTGGCGCGCGCCGTCCTGTTGAATCGCTCGCCCTACTACCGCTTCGCGCACCCGCGCACGTACTGGTTGAGCTTCTTCTTGCGACCGGCGCCGGCCCCGGCCGAGTAGCCTCCCTCGAAGACCACACAGGTCCCGGAGACCTGTGTGGTCTTCGTTTTTGTCCGCCGGCCTTGGATCTCTGGCCCGGCGTCCCATTTCAACCGAAATCGGTGCATACCCGCGCCAGACAACATTGCATTTCTCCCCGGCCGCGAGTATAATGATCGCGTGATACGCTTTCGCCGGCCGGGGGCCGGCGTGGCTCGCGAACACCACCTATATCAGGAGGTCCAACATGCAACGTTTCGATTGGCGTAAGATCGGCATCATTTTGTTGGCGTTGGCGGTGATCGCCGGCGTTTCCGTCGCCGTTTTCGCTCAAGAAGGCGACGATGAGCCTCGTGCGGAGGCTCCCGTGGCCGGCGACCCGGCCCAGTATGCGGACCCGCCGGCG
>CAIQJD010000575.1 GCA_903872005.1 uncultured bacterium
CGAAACCTGCGCCTGAGATTTCGTTGCGCCGAAGTTCATTCCCTTGCGCAACATCACTATTGTATATCAGTATCAGCAATGAGTCAATAGAACGTTTTTGATGGATGTTAAAGAATAGTAGGAATTTTCTGGGACAAGCGGTGTGACATGGGGCGTGGATCACGCGTGGGATTGAGGGAGGCGCACGCGCCGGCAACGGTATTCCCCGCAGGCGGCAACGCCGATCGGACTTCCTCAACGCGATCTCCTGCGCGACATGGGCCGCGCCGGCAAAACGACCGCCCCCCGACAGGAGCATCCCTGCGGGGGGCGGCCGGAGCGTGTAGACTTCGGAAGTCTGCAAGACTTCCGAAGTCCAGGCCCTACTGGAACAATTGCTGGATGGTGATGGCGTTGGCCTTGGCCTGGCCGGCTATCGAGATGAAGTCAATATCCAGCTCGCCGTCGTTAACGTTCACGTAACAGACCTTGTCAGGCGCGGCTCGGTAGCGCACGCCGCCGGCCGCCGCGAAGATGTCATACCTGGCGAAACAGATGCTATTCTCGGTCATGACGGTGAAGACGCGCCGGCCGGGGGCATTCCAGTAGTAGGTCTCAGCGTACTTGAAGGTGAGCATGTAGCGCCCGTTGGGCACGATGAACTTGTAGCCCGGCCGGGCCGAGCCGGTGAAGAGGCGCTCGGACTGATAGAGCTTGTCGTCTTGCGTGTTGGCGATGGGAGCGGAGGTGCTGCGGCCGCCGCCGCCGACATAGCCCCACGTGGTCACGCCGGCGCGCCAGGGATGGTCGGCGACCCACAGGTTGCCGGCTTTGTCCACGTAATTCGGGCCGGCGGCATTGACCCGCAGCGCGTAGGGAGATGCATAGACATAGGCGGCGCCCTTCTCAGAACTGTTCTTATACGCGCCGGCCACGATGGTAGCGCCATGGATCGCGACCGCAAGGCCGAAGTTGTCGGTGGCTGCGGCGTCGCTGGCGGTGCGCTTGGCGACCTGGTCCCAGGCGTTCGTCCCGCCCTGGTCCCGGCCGAAGACGTAGGCCGCGCCTGTAAAAGAATCCTTCCCATACGCGCCGGCCACGATGGTATCGCCATCGGCCGCGACCGAAACGCCGAAGTAGTCGTCGGCTGCGCCGTCGCTGGCAGTCAGCTTGGCGACCTGGCCCCAGGCGTCCGTCCCGTCCTGATTGCGGCCGAAGACGTAAGCAGCGCCTATATTGGTGTCCTTCCAATACGCGCCGACCGCGAGGGTATCGCCGCTGATCGCTACGGAACGGCCAAACCCGTCCCCGGCTGCGCCGTCGCCGGCGGTGAGCTTCTTGAACTGGCCCCAGTTGTCCATCCCGCCCTGGTTGCGGTAGAAAACGTAGGCCGCGCCCTTGGAAGAGTCGTTCCTCATCGCGCCGGCCACAATGGTATCGCCAGCGGCCGCGACCGAAACGCCGAAGGCGTCGCCTCCTACGCCATCGCTGGCCGTGAGCTTGGCGACCTGGCCCCAGTTGTCCGTCCCGTCCTGGTTGCGGGAGTAGACGTAGGCCGCGCCCTTGTCAAAGTCTTTGCGATACGCGCCGACCACGATGGTATCGCCGGCGACCGAGACCGACCAGCCGAAACTATTCCCGTAGGTGAGGCCCTCGGCGGTGAGCTTCTTGACCTGGCCCCAGTTGTCCGTCCCGCCCTGGTTGCGGTAGAAGACGTAGGCCGCGCCGGTCTCATAGTTCTTCCCATACGCGCCGACCACGATGGTATCGCCATCGGCCGCGACCGAAGAGCCGAAGTAATCGTTGCGTGCGGCATCGCCGGCGACGAGC
>CAIQJD010000576.1 GCA_903872005.1 uncultured bacterium
ACCCGCAAGCTGAGCAAAGAATATCAACGCGCCATGCAGTCCGAAAACGAGGCCGACCTGCTGCAATTCGCCGAAGCCGTCTCGCTGCGGAAGTTCCTGGCCGGCGAGCTGACCGGACTTGGTGAGCTGGCCGAATACCAGCAGCTCTCCGCGGCGACCATCCTGCAACTGCTCCAATTGGCGATGGACCAGTATGCGCCCGATGACCCGATGTTCTGCCGCATCCTGGAAGTCACCCACAAACAGAGTTGCCGGCTGTCCACCGAACGCCAGTCGCACAGCTAGCGCGCCGCACCGAAGGGAGCGTCCATTGAAAGGCGTATGCCTATGGAATTGCCCATTCGCCGCCAGGAAGCCAAACTGGCATTCCTCAACCTCTTCGCCGGCCTGACCGGCTTTCACATCGGCCTGTACGAGATGCACAACGGCCAGGTCGAGGCGCTGCACGTCGAGCCGGAGCAATCCCAGGCAGCGTCATACTGCCAGATGATTCACGCGCTGGAGGGCGGCAAAGACCTGTGTAACCAGGATCAATGCGCGCGGGCGCGCGAAGCCTTTCAGGCTGAGGCAACCGGCACGCGCTACGACGAACTGCGCGCGTGTCACGCCGGCCTCTGGAATCAGACCGTGCAGGTGCGTGTCAACGACGTGGTGCGCGCCGTCCTTTCCTATGGCGAAATGCAGATCGCCGGCGCCCAATACTACGCCCAGACGCTGGCGCGCCATGAAGAAGTCGTGCGCCGGCTGGGGCTGGAAGGCGAGCCGGCCTTCGCCCTGCGCCAAAAGCTCCTCTCCGCCAGAACCGTCACGCTGCAAGAGTTGGAAGGCTACGCGCAAAACCTGCCCAAAGTCAAGCAATGGTTCTACACCCTGATTGACGAAGAAGACCGCCTGCGCCGCAACGTGGAGACCGTCTCCCACGAGATTCAGACCCGCCTGCAGGCCGTCCTGGCCGAAGCCGACAACCTCAACGAAGAGGCCGACGCCCTCAACCACGACGAACTCCACGAGCGCATCAACGAACTGCTCTACGCCGCCCTGGCCCTCGACACCGTCGTGCAGAACCTCGAAAGCGAATACCTGGAAGACTACCAGTTCTTCCGCCAGCCACTTTCGCCGCTGCTGGTCAAGGCGCGCAATCTGTATCTGGCCGAAGCGCGCCGGCGCGGCATCGAAGTACACATCAACCTGCATCCCGATGCCCGCATCAGCCTCTCCGAGCATCATATCCAACTGGCGCTCAACAACCTGATGCACAATGCCATCAAGTATTCTTTCCGCTCCGCGCCGGGCCGGGCGCGCTACGTGCGCGTCGCCGGCCGCGCCGATCACCACTACTACCGCCTGAGCTTCGAGAATTACGGCGTCGGCATCTTGCCCGAAGAGCTGGCCGGCGATCTGATCTTTCGCGACGGCTATCAGGGCAAGCTCACCCAGGGCGAATACCGCACCGGCTCCGGCAAAGGACTCTACTTCGTCAAGCGGGTCATAGATCGTCACCAGGGTCGCATCCTCGTCGAAAGCGAGCTGATGGCCGATCAACAGGACCCCGAAGGCCAGCCCCATCTCAACCGATTCACGCTCTATCTGCCTTATGACCAGGCAAAGGGGTAACACACATGGCGACCGCCACTGTCCGCAAGCGCATCGTATGGATAGACGAAGACACCGATATCATTGGGCCGGTGGTGCGCCCCCTGGAGCTGGCCGGCCATGAGGTGCAACGCATAGACACGGCCGCCGGCGCGCTGACGCCGGCGGCGCTGGAGGCGATGCGCTCCGCCGATCTGGTGCTCTTGGACATGATCCTGCCGCCCGGCGACACCGAGCGCAAATTCGGGGCTTATGCCGGCTGCGAGGTGCTGCGCCTGATGCGCCAGACGTACCATATCGAGACGCCGGTGCTGATCCTCTCGGTCGTCACCAACTCTGAGCTGCGCGCCGAAATCGAGTCCCTGGGCGTTTCGGGCATCGTGCGAAAGCCGATGCTCCCTTCGGAACTGAAACGGCGCGCCCTGGCCGTGCTCTTCCCCGACCAGGTCTAGCCGTACCTATCTCCTCGATGGGAAAAATGCCATAGGCCCTTGCCGCGAGGCCGGCGCAGTGCGCCGGCCTCGCGGCGCGTTTACCGTAAATTGGGGCTTGACAAACGGCAAAATTATAGGTATACTCACTATAGTCATGTTAGTGATGGTAGTTATGAATCTGGATGGGCCTGGCTCACTTGCGGTGGATTACTCTGAAAGGAGGTTCTGGGGCCATGCTGAGATTCTTCATCATCCTGTGCGGAGCGTTGATCATCGTACTGCTTGGCCGGATGGACAACATCGCCATCAACGCGCTGGGCGTCATCTTGGGGCTGCCGGCCATCATCGCCGGCCTGTTCGTGCACTATAACCGCCCACACCATCGCGTCATCATCCGCAGCGGTCTCGGCAACATCGTGGACTGGCCGGATGGACGCATCTTCCTGTGCGTGCCGCTGGTGCATCGGCTCGCCGAGTCCTTCGACCTGAGCTGGCGCATCGCCGAGACGCAGGACTTGACCATCACCACGCTGGAAGGACTGCTGGCGCACATCACCGTGCGCGTCGGCTTCACAGTGGACCCGGCCCTGATGGATGACCAGAAACGCCAGGTCATCGTGGACCAGATGGGCGACGACGCCGAACGCTGGGTGCAAT
>CAIQJD010000577.1 GCA_903872005.1 uncultured bacterium
CGGCCGGCGATGACGCCATCGAACGGCGCGACCAGGACGGTCTGCTCCAGCCGCCAGCGGGCAGCGTCCAGGCTGGCCTGGGCCTGTCGCACGGCGGCCTGGCGCATGACGATGCTCTCGGCCGAGGGGGTCGCCTGCGCACGGGCCAGTTGCGTCCTGGCGCTATCCACGCCGGCCGCGGCAATCGCCAGGTCTTCGGCGCTGGCGCCCTTCGTGACCAGCTTGAAGTTCGCCACGGCGTTCTCGTAGTCCTGCGTGGCGCGCTGCAGATCCAGGGACTGCGGCATGGCGGCAATGTCGGCTCGCCAGGATATCTTGTCATAGGCGGCCTGGGCCTGTTGCACGGCGGCCTGGGCCTTCAGCACATTGGTCTGGGCGATAGCGATTTCTTCGGCTTGCTTGCCCCTGGCGACTTTGTCGTACTGCGCCGTGGCGCTCCGCAGCGCAGCCTCGGCCGCGGCCACATCTTCGGCGCTGGGCGGAGCCAGGAGCGCATCCAGTTGGGCCTGGGCCGAAGCCAGGCCGGCTTCGGCCTGCGCCGCCTGAAAGATCAGCTCGGAGTTGTCCAGCCGGGCCAACGCCTGGCCGGCCGTGACCTGGTCGCCTTCCTGCGCCATTACCTCGGCCACGCGGCCGGCCGAGGCGAAAGAGAGCGCCGCCGACCGCGCCGGCGTCAGGCTCCCATTGGCGCTGACCGTCACGCGCAGATCGCCACGCGCGACGATGGCCGTCTCCTGGCCGGCCGGCTGCGTCTGGGCGCGGGCGGCCAGCGCCGGCCCTGCCAGTATGTAGCCGCCAAAGCCGGCAACCGCCAACCCCAACACCACCAACACCCACAGCCACTTTCGCGTCCTCTTCGTCTTCGTCGTTGTCTGATTCATCGCTTCGATCTCCTCTCTGGCACGTTCCAGCGTTCAGATTGTTAGCCTAAGCATAGCGCTTTGGCGTGGACGCGGCCAGTGCGCGCGATGACCCGCCGGCGTGACGCCGCGCGCGGCCGGACATGACATTTGTCATGCCGGCGCATGACGGCCCTCGGTGTTGCCGGCGGCCAATCTGTGTTACAATGGCGTCATGAAAACGACTTCTTCTGCTGCCGCTACTTCCAAAGAATTCGGCCTTGAGCCGGGATTGCTGGCCCTGTTCCGGCTGGCGACCGCAGTGCGCCTGGCGTTGACCCTCTTGAGCGCCTTGCGCCTGGTAGCGCGCGGCGGCTCTTTTGCTTTCGTGCTGCTCAATCTGTCGGACGGCCTGCTCCTGTTGGGCTACCTTTCCTGGCCCTGGCTGCAGCGCCGGCTGAATCGCGCCTATCTGCCCATTGCCCTGGCGTTGGCGACGGCCGGCCCCCTGACCGCCCAATACATCTGGGTCACATCCTTTGAAAGCACCGGCCTGGCCTTTCTGTTGAGCGCCTGGCAGCTTTTGCCCACGCTCCTCATCCCGGTGCTCATGGCGGCGTGGCAGTACGGCTTCCGGGCATCTCTGACGGTGATCGCCGGCGCCCTGGCGCTGGACGCGCTATGGATTCCGTTGGCGTTGGCAGCCATCGGCGCGCCGGCGGCAAGCTTGCCCGTCCCCTCCAGTCTGGAGACCATTGCGCCGACGATGCTCTGGTGGGGCTTGCTCGGTGTGCTGCTGGGGCGCAGCATCACCTCGCTGGCGGTGGGCTACATGACGGCGCGGCTGGTGGCGGCGCAGCGGGCGCAACGCGCCGCGCTGGCCGAAGCCAACGCGCGCCTGGTCGGCTATGCCGCGACCCTGGAACAACTCGCCACCAGTCGCGAGCGCAACCGTCTGGCGCGCGAGCTGCACGACACGCTGGCCCATTCGCTGAGCGCCACAGCCGTGCAGTTGGAGGGCGCCGATGCGCTGTGGGAAACTGCGCCGGCCGAGGCTCACGCCCTGTTGACCCGATCCCTGGAAGCGACGCGGCGCGGCCTGGCCGAGACGCGCCGGGCGCTGCACAGCCTGCGCGCCGGCCCCCTGGAAGACCTGGGACTCGGCCTGGCTTTGCGAGAGCTGGCCGCATCGGTCGCCACGCGCAACCGGCTGACGCTGGATCTGCAAGCGCCGGCGCGCGTTGAGGGCCTGACGCCGGCGGTGGAACAGTGCATCTATCGCGTCGCGCAGGAAGCCCTTGAAAATGTGGCGCGCCACGCCCTGGCGCGCCACGTAGCGGTCTCCCTGGAAGTGCAAGGGCGGCGCGTGGTCTTGTCCATCGCCGATGATGGGCAGGGCTTCGATGCGCCGGCGGCGCTGGCCGGCGGCCGGTTCGGCTTGCGCGGCATGCAAGAGCGCGCCGAGATCGTGGGAGGCGTCCTGGAGATCAGCAGCGCGCCCGGCCGGGGCGCGACCGTGCGGCTGAGCGTGGAAGCAGACGCGCCG